>DATBXG010000051.1:0-19119 GCA_036514415.1 Paraburkholderia sp. | reverse complement strand
CGCTGCTTTCGGCTGGATCTTCGCCCGCCATCGCACGGCGCATGACTTCCATCTTGCGGCCGAAGTGCGTGAGCTTCGCGAGAATCAGGTCGGCGCGTTCGCGGTTGGCGTCGAGGTACGTGCGGCCTTCGGGCGAAAGTTCGTAGCGCTTGCGGTTGCCTTCGAGCGTCACGCTCACGTAGCCGAGTTCTTCCAGATACGTGAGGGCCGGGTAGACCATGCCGGGGCTCGGGCTGTAAAAGCCGTTCGAGCGCGCGTCGAGCGCCTTGATGAGTTCGTAGCCGTGGCTCGGGCGCTCGGCGAGCAGCACGAGCAGCATGAGTTGCAGGTCTTCGGACGTGAATTTGCGGCCGCGGCCGAAACCGTCGCCGTCGCCGAAGCCGCCGAAACCGCGGCCGAAACCTTCACCGAAGCGATCGCCGAAGTCGCCGGGGCCTTCGCCGCCGCGATGGCGGCCCATGGCGTGGCGCAGGGCATGCCACGCGTGCATGGCTGCGTGAGGGCCGCCGAAGAAAGCGCGCGGATCGCGCTGCATATGGCCGTGACGGCCGGTGTGACCAAAATGAGGATGGTGGCGCATGAGGCCTCCTTGTCTGCTGAGTGTCTTAAAACATGTCTTAAGATATATATCGTAAGAGCGTTTGTCAAAGAGATTTTTTGGGGTACGGGCGCGCGACAAAGTCTGCGGCACCGACGAAGAGCGGTTTCAGAGACCTAAAAAGGCTGCAGGATCGGGAAAAGTCACTGTGCGGCGCATAGGAAATAACTATCTATAATCATTTTTAGATAGCTTATTTAGAGAGAAGTCATCCCATGATCGAGTCGAAACGGGATGGGCTCGCCAGTCGCGACGAATCCCGGCCGTGCCCTAGGGTCGCAGACAATGCGGACGCGCAATGGAGGATGTCTTTGCTGAACCGCGGCCAACGCGGTCGGCCAAAAATTTTTGCCTGACGAAAGATTGTCGATTTCGGGCACCAGAAGAAAATGCCGCGGCTCGATTTGGTCAGTCACCCTAAGGATCAGTTCGAAGGTGTCGACGCATCCTGCTTCGTGGTTCTTTTCTCGGCATTTGACATATCGATTGAATTACGCGGGTGAATTTTTCAATAACGTCAACCTCGCCTGCTGAAAGGCAGTTGTGCTGGAAGAGGGGCACAGCTATCCCACGATGCCAATCGATGCCGCATCCGGGCGCACGTCGACGTATTCGATGCAGAAATTGACCCTTCAAACAGGCGTAACGTGGGAAGCATGGAGCGAAGCCCACTGTGCTCCTGCTACGCATGCTTGCTCGTCGGGGGAATTTGCTCGCCGACGCTCAGCACGACCTTTCCAATATTCTTGCGATCTTCGATCCAGGCATGTGCGTCGCCAGCGCGTTCGAATGGGAACGCGCGGTCAACATGAGGCCGAATCCAGCCCGCTTCGACTCCGTCAAGCAGTGACCTCATCCACGTTTGCAGTTTTGGGACCTCGTGCCACAGATGCCCCAGGTTGACGCCGAAGACTCCGCGATTGCGACTCATCAAACTGAGCGGATGAAACCACGGGGTGGCGGCGGCGAGTGCAAGCAGGCGTAGCGGGCGGGGTAATTGTGAGGTGGTGGCGCTGGAAATGCCGAAAATGCCGAGACGGCCTGTCGAGCGCAGGGCCGAATAACTCTTCTTCCAATGGGTGCCGCCGAGAGGGTCAGTGATCAATTCGACTCCAGCGCCCGAGGTCAACCTCATGAGTTCTTCCCTCCAGTCGCCACGAGTGTAGTCAATAGCGTGATTCAGGCCACGTTCGCGCAAGAATGCATGTTTGGCGGGACTTGCTGTCCCGTAGATCGTCGCGCCCAGGTGGCGTGCGATATCGATCGCGGCCAATCCGACGCCACCACCTGCGTTGTGGATCAGCACTGAATCGCCGGCTGTCACCGCGCCCATCACCACCAGCAACTGCCATGCGGTGAGGTACTGGACGGGCAGCGTGACGCAATGTTCGTAATCCAGCGCGGCCGGCATGGCGAACACTTGCGATGCTGGAACCGTTACGGTGTCGGCATAGCCGCCGAAGTGGACGAGCGCGAACACATCCCGGCCAAGCCATCGCTTGTCGACCTCGCTGCCGGGCTGGTCGACGATTCCAGAAATTTCGTAGCCCACGACCATCGGTGGGCGCGGTGCATCTGGATACAGGCCGCGTCGAGCAAGGATATCGGCAAAGTTGACGCCGCAAGCCTTGACGCGAACGCGCACTTCATCGGGCCGCGGATTCGGGTCCGGCGCTTCACGAACCTGGAGCTTTTCCGGTCCGCCATGGCCAGTGATCACGATTTGTTTCATCGGCTGTTACTCCCAACGTGCTCAACCAGTGGCTGAAGTAAGTGTTGCCATAGTCTGGGTCGTCAGCGGTCTGCGCATCGCGGATTGTCCAACCCAGACGTTCTGCACCACGGCGTTATGGGCGAACAAACGCGGAAACTCTATTCGATATGGGAACGCGTAAGAGTAATGTGCTACCCGCGCATCTGGCTCGAGGGTATGCTCTTTTCCGTCCGGCTGCCGTCCTCGTCGGATCGCGATCACTATCCACTGATTGCAGGAGGAGGGTCAAATGGTTGACTTCAAAAAGCCTCGCGCCATCGGCTTCAACCACGTGGCGCTGGAAGTCGGCGATATCGAGGAAGCGCTGGCGTTCTATGGCCGCATCTTCGACTTTCAGCTGCGTGGCAAGAGCAAGACGATGGCCTTCATCGATCTTGGCGACCAGTTCATCGCGCTGCAGGCAGGACGCAAACAGCCCGCCGATGACGGTCGGCATGTCGGCCTCGTTGTCGATGACAAGGAAGCGGCGCGCGCCGCCCTCGAGGCGGCGGGCGTCAGGCCGATCGACGGTCCGTTTCTGGATTTCCGCGACCCCTGGGGCAATCGCATCGAGATCGTGGGCTATAACAATATCCAGTTCACCAAGGCTCCGAACGTTCTGCGGGGCATGGGCCTGACGCATCTGACGAAGAACGAAAGCGCGAAAAAGGAACTGGCGGAAAAGGGCATGGAGGAGAGCTAGAGTCCCTTGTCGTTGCCCGGCTCGTTCGTGCCGGATTGCGGTGTTTCAATCACGCCAGACAACGGCGTTATCGACTGCATAGAGCCTGCAAGGATTGGCACTCTGCTTCTGACAATTCGCCACCGCGACAGACATCGGATCATCGCCACCCTCCGCCCACGACCACGCGCCGGAGTCCGAAACCGCGAACGCACGGCCCGGATACTGCTGCAGGAAGTTCCGGTAGCCATCGCGCCCAGATTTGTCGAGGAACGGCACAGCCTGGACCGAGTCGATCGCCGCATAGCCGGTCTCTTTCGGCCGGACCGGGTCCTTAACGCCGTACCGCACACGAGTCGGCATCCCCGCCCGTGCGAGGAATGATTCGACTGGCGGCCACCACACGCGCACGCCGTTGCGATCCCCGACCAGGCGATGAGCATCATTTTTGTATGACCCGAAGTTGACCATCTTCGCGCTCGCGCCGCTTGCCGCAAAGGCCATTTGCATCTTCGCACTCAACGTGGCCGGCCAGACCGAGTCGTTTTCACCGTACAGCCACAACGACGGCACCCGAGTCTTCTCGCCATATGCGCCGAAAGCACGCGTCAAGTTACCCTGCCAATCAGTGCACGCGTCCTGCCGTAGACCGCCCGAGAAATTAATCAGCGCCCGCACGCCAGGCGCCGCCTCGGTGCCATACGCCATCGTCGCGAGACCGCCGTGCGAAGTGCCGGCCACGACAATATGCTGCGCGTCCACATAGGGCTGCTTCGACATGAAATCGACGGTCGCGGCGATATCGGCCGCCTGGCCCACGCCATTGCGTTCGACATCGCAACCGTGCCCTTCATACGTGCCGCCCGAGTGCGCGAAACCGCGCCGGTTCGGTGCTACGACCAGGTAGCCGCGACGGACGAATTCACGCGCGAGCGGAAGCGGTTCGCTGCGTACCTGCTTGTGCGGATCGCCCTTAATCTTGCCGTGGTTGAAGACGATCATCGGGAACGGGCCGGGACCGTCGGGCTTGTAGATCGTCGTTTCGAGCAAGACCTTGCCGTATGTATCGGCCGGAATGCCAATGACCTGTTCGTTCAGGCCTGTGGAGGGCAGGTTGGGTTCGTCGACCGCAATGGGGCGGACCTGCGTGTTGGCGAGAGGGTGGGCGTCCACCTCCACCAGCGGGTGAGCGGGCGCAGAGGGCGCGACGAGCGCCAGGCAGGCACACGCCATCGCGCAATTCGTCAGAACTTTTCCGAATCGCATGCGCCAAGCCCTCCTTGAAGTGATGACTCGAATCCCTGGCGGCTCTGCGAACAGCGCTGTCGCAGGGGAGATGCCGCCTGACCCCTTCGCCGTAACCGCGACATCCCGGCGGAGCGTCGCGACATTCAGCGATGCCTGTGTGTCTACACCGCCGGAACGTCATAATTGTGGATAAGTCCACTATATGTGGATACGGACAGAACGCCGCAGTGGAGGTAGCCCTCGTTTACCGGGCAGCGTTATCCTTCTCCAATCGGCGCGGTTTACCGACAATCCGAGCGGCGTGATTTAAACAGGCATTGGCGACGCCCTGACGCATACAAACTGCTTACATCTTCCTATATAGTTGATATGTCAACTTGAAAATGATGTAAATCAACTCTGATAGAGAACCGATGTTTCACAAAGTCACACCGGGCGCGTGCGGGATCTTCGCAATCGAACCGGCGCATGTTAGGAAAGGTTTGATATGGTGACACGTAACGAACGGGCAAGACGCATGAGTACTTCAGCTTACGAATCCCTGAATCCCCTCGAAATCCTCCTCGACGGCGCCAGGCACAGCGGCACCTGGCGGGTGATGACCGGGTCGGTCATCGTCTACTACGGAGGGGAGATCAAGATCGCTTCGTTTGGCATGGACCGCCCCGAACTGGTTGCGAGGTGGCTCCTGACCGATCTCGTTCGGCGTGCGGAGTCGAACAAGCGCAAGCAACCACGTGACTACGCAAGAATCGCATCCCTTCGATGAACGGTCTGGAAGCCAAAATCATGGATCAACTCATAAATCTGACGTCGCCGAACTTCTCCCCGGACTCGACGATATGTTTTTCGGCCTACGGTTTCGGCTGGGGCTACCGCTCCTTTGCGCTCCCTGCCCACACTGTCCGCGAAAAGCTCGGCGCCGCCGATGAAAGCGCAAGGCAACTCGCGCTCGCGTTCGAACTGAGCAAACGCCGGATCTTGCGGACCATAGAGCGAATTGCGCCCCCACAAGCAGGGGAGCGACTAGAGCTTTCGCCTGCTGACCTCTAACCGTGCAGTTCGTCTGCTCAGCAGAACGAAAGAAAGGTCGGTGCGAGCGGAAGCCTGACTACCGTTTCTCGCTAGTCGGGATCGCCGGCGTGGTTTCCACGCCCCGCTCGCGAGCCTGGTCAGGTCTGGAAATCGATCTCGCGAAAGTCGATGGACACCAGCAACGGCTCATCGACCTTCTGGCCTGCATCGTCGTACGCGTAGACCCGGCGCGACATGGGCACCATAACACCGTGTACATTGCGATAGTTCGACGCATAGTTGGCACCGCGTGCGCCGCCCATCACGTCCACGGTATAGTCGTGCCGGCGCAGCAATCCATCTTCGCCGAAGTACGAGACCTGCTCGCGAGAATGGCTCGCAATCGAATCCGGGAACGTGACCTTCAGGCGTCTCCAGACTTCGCCGTTCTCTCTCCACTCGGGTAGCTCTTCCGTCTGGAAACCGGGGAGCGTGTAGAGAAACGGTATGGTCAGATAGGTCCAGAGTGCGTAACTGCTGAAGTAGAGCGCATGCAGGCGGTCCCATGGCGTTGCCTGGACATGGCCTCCATACGATGAGCGCGGCGTGTGGCGCTCCTCGAGGGCCTGGCCGTCCAGCGAGCCGATCTGCACGACATCGGGTGTGAACGTCCCTCGCCAGCCGGCCTGAGGCGACGTAATCACCATGTGTTGCTCTCGCAGGCTTGCGGCCAGTTCGATGTGCTTGAACATATCGGGCTGGCCCTTCAGGTGCCATATTGCTCCACCGACATCGAGCTTGGCCGAAACGGTGCTGAAAGTGCTCCAGTTGTCGAGTCCGCCGTGCGCCTGCACGGCCTTTTCGAGTAATGTGCTCATCACATATTCCTTGCGTGATGCTGTCTGACGGCAGTGTTACTGCTCGTCCGGAAAGGCGTTGCCGAACATCGGGTAGCCGCCCGCCGATTCACTGCGTTTTGCTTCGTCTTGCAGAACGTCCCAATGCTCGACGAGCTTGCCATTCTCGATGCGCAGAATATCCATGGCGATCAGTGCGGCAGGACTCGCCGAATGGGTGTATCGGCTATGCACCCAGACAAAATCGTCTTTGGCAATAACCATGTCGTACTCGAAGCGAATATCGGGCATGGAACGGACCAGGCCAAAAAGTCCCTCCCGTCCCGCAGGAACGTGCCGGCTATGCTGGACATAGGCGTCGGACCAGAACCGGGCCGCCTTCTCATAGTCTTTCTTGTTGAAAAGGGTATCCAGTGCCTCAAGAACAAACGCGGTATTTTTATCTTCAAGGGTTGCAGTCATGATATGCATTCCGGTGATGGTTAGCCGTTGGCCTTACGCGACGGGAATCGGATTGTCGACGACGAACTGGTTGAACTGATCGACAAACGCGTGCTCATTGGGGCCCGCTGCGTCGCGCATCGGCCTGGCGGCATCGACGAGGACTTCGGTGGTCGCGGTTTCCAGGCGCTCGAGCGTTTCGGCGACGAACGCATCGAGCTGCATGGCGCGCGGGTCGCCGCTCTTGTGAACGAGATCGGTATCGACCCAGGGCGGCGCGATTTCGAGCACGCGTACGCTCGTGTCGCGCAGCGCGAAGCGCTGCGACAGCGTGTATGAGTGAATCGCGGCCTTGGTGGCCGAGTACAGGGCAGTCGGCGCGAGCGGCACGAACGCGAGCACGGAGCTGTTGTTGATGATGGTCGACTCGGGCTGCCGCTTCAGATGCTCGACGAAGGCGGCGCTCACGCGCACGGGGCCAAGCAGGTTCGTCTCGACGAGGCGAACGGCCTGCTCATCGTCGAGCGCGCCGGCGGCGTCGTCGAAAGGCATGATGCCCGCGTTGTTGATCACGACGTTCAGGGCCGGATAGCGTTCGATCAGCTGCTTCGCGACCGCGCGAATCTGTGCCGCGTTGCCGATATCGAGTTCAACGGTATCGATGCCGGGGTTGTGCTTCGCGATCTCGTCGAGCAACGCCTTGCGGCGGCCCGCGATGATGACCTTGTTGCCCCGCTTGCTGAGGGCTTCTGCCAATCCGCGGCCAATACCCGACGTGCCGCCGGTGATGAATACGGTGTTACCGGTGAGTTTCATGATTCGGATTCCTCTATATGAAAGATCGAACGCGTGTGATTTCGAAGTTCTGGGCTTATTGCCCGTTCGTATAGCGTGGAGCGGGAACGTTGGTCGACAGATGCGGCGCCATCGTCTGGCGTGCGGCTTCGTAAGCGTCCCACTCTTCTCCTGCGTGCAGAGACGGGATCGTCACGAGTTCGCGACGGTCGAAGCCCGCGAGCGCGGCGTCCACCATGTCGGTGGCCGACATGACGATGGCGGCGGGCAGGTGCTCGACCGGCAGGCCGCCGGTCTGCCAGAAGTCGGTGGCAGTCGCGCCGGGGAGCACGGCCTGCACCTGCACGCCCTTGTCGGCGAGTTCATGGTGAAGCGACTGGCTGAAGGCAAGCACGAAAGCCTTGCTGCCGCCATACACGCCGTTGAGCGTCTCCGGCGAGATGGCGACGATGGATGAAATGTTGATGACGGCACCCTTGCCGCGCGCGACGAAGCCGGGGACGGCGGCATAGGTGAGGCGAGTGAGCGCGATGACGTTCAGGTCGATCATGCGCGTCATCGCATCAACGTCGCTGTCGAGCAAGGGCGTATGCGTGCCCACGCCCGCATTGTTCACGAGCAGCGTGATACTGGCGTCCTGCCTGAGTTTCGCTTCGACGGCGGCAAGCGCGTCGCGGTCGTTGAGATCGGCGTCGAGGATTTCGACGCTCTGGCGCGTCTCGCTCGTGATCCGGTCGGCAAGCGCGATGAGCCGGTCGCGGTTGCGCGCGACGAGAATCACGTCATAGCCGCGCCGCGCGAGCCGCTCAGCGTAGACTGCGCCAATTCCCGACGATGCGCCCGTAATGAGGGCCGTACCTTGGTATGTCTGGGCCATGATGTCACTCCGTCTGTAACTACGTTGTTGATGGGGTGAGTGGATTCTGGCCTCGTTCGGCTATGGCGGAAATGACGTAGATAGGCAGGATTTAGGACATGACGTCCTGTTTTCTATCGGAGCGGCCAGGCGTTCCAAAAAGTCGGCCGCTCCGGAGAGGCACCTCCGGAGCGGCCGGGACAGGAACAACCTGTCGATGACTTTTGTCTGTGGATTTACATCGGAGGCGCCACGCCATCCTTCTCGACCACGACCAGGTGAGCGTCGTAGGCGCCGTTCTTCTCCGGGGTGGCCACGACGAAGACCTTCTTGCCAGTCGTCAGCTCGGCACGCGTCGCGGGAATGAGCGTCACGACCGGGACATTGGTCGGCACGTTGATGGTGTTGCTGCCGCCCTGGTACGAAAGCTTGAGGTCGCGCCCGCTCGTTCCTTGTACGACCGTATCCACGTTGGCGTTCGTCATCGTGCTGTTCGCACCGAGATCCCACGCGTAGTGTCCTTCGCCGGTGCCGCGCGCGGCTTCGGGGAAGACGAGCACTTCCTTTGCCGTCAGCTTGCCGTCCGGGCCCGGCACCGCGGCCGCGCCGACATAGGAGCCGGGCTTGATATCGGCAAGCTGGATGGTCTTCACGGCGTTCACGCCGGCCTGCTGGTCGACGTCGATGGTCACGGTCTCTCCGCTGTGGCGGTGGACCTTCAGGGTGTTGCCAGAAAGCGAGACGATCTCGCCGCGGATCCGCTCGGGCTTGTCCGCGGAGGATTGAGCGAGTGCAGCGCCGGCGAGCGTCAGTGCGGCAAAGGAAACGGCGAGTTTGAGTCGAATGGACATGGGTGCTCCGTTGGGTGGGTTGCGGTTAAAGATTCATTGGTGCAGGGTTCAGGGCTCAGGAGCCGCCAAACCAGTTGTATCCCTGGTTCTCCCAATAGCCGCCGGGGAACGCGTTGGTCACTGTGATGGCGACGATGTGTTTCGGGTTCTTGTAGCCCAGCTTGGTGGGGATGCGCAGCTTCATGGGGAAGCCGTACTTCGCGGGCAGGACGCTGCCGTCATACGTCAGCGTGAGCAGCGTCTGGGGATGCAGCGCCGTCGGCATGTCGATGCTCGTCCAGTAGCTGTCTGCGCAGTGCAGGGCAACGTACTTTGCGGTGGTATCGGCGCCGGCTCGCAACAGAAAGTCGCGGAATCGCACGCCGCCCCACTTGCCGATCGCGCTCCACCCCTCGATGCAGATATGCCGCGTCACCTGGCTCTCCTGAGGCAGCGCACGCAGCTCGTCGAGCGTCCAGATGCGTTTGCCTTTCACTAGCCCGTTGAGTTCGAGACGATAGCTCGCCGCATCCACGTCGGGCACCTGGTCGATGTCGTAGAACGCATTGAAGGGGAAGGGCCGCGTGATCATCGACTCGGGATAAGTCGGCGCGAGCTTGCGCGGATCGAAGAGCAGGGCTTGCGCGTCGTCGTTCAACGATGACACGCGGCGCAGCAGGGTATTGACCGACTTGTCGTTCGTGAGGTTGCAACCCGAGAGCAGCATCAGGCCGCCCAGTGTAAGGATGCGCTTGCCGAGCAAACGGCGCTGCGGCGACTGGAGTTCCTTGCGCACGTCCTTGACGATGGATTCCGCGTCGAGGTTCCATGCAGGATCGGGCTTGCGGTAACGTTTCGGACTATTCATGATTACCGGCCTCGAATCATGGTGAGCAGGGAGCGCGGGACGAGCGCGACCATCACGACGTGCACGGCGAAAAAGCCGACAAGCACGCTCATGGCGACGAAATGGACGACGCGCGCGTTGTCGAAACCGCCCATCAACGTGCGCAGGACCGGAAACTGCACCGGCTTCCAGATTGCCAGCCCCGACAACACCAGAAGCGCGATGTCGGCGATCACGACGAGATAGGCGAACTTCTGCACGGCGTTGTACTGGCTGAGGTCGCCGTGACTTAGCTTGCCGCGCAGCGCCGCAGCGAGGTCGGATGCGATGGCGCGCACGCTGATGGGAAACAGCTTCCTGCGCAGCCGTCCCGTTGCGACGCTCAGCACCAGGTAAGCGAGAAAGTTGGCAACCAGGATCCACATGAACGCGAAGTGCCAGAGCAGCGCGCCGCCCAGCCAGCCGCCGAGCGTGATGGATGCGGGAAATGTGACTGCCCGGAAGATCGGGGACGCGTCGTACACTTGCCAGCCACTCAGGCACATGGCGACGACGGCAGTGGCATTCACCCAGTGAAAAACGCGAACCCAGACAGGATGTATCGTCGAGTGTTTCAAAGCGACCTCTCTCGTCACCGCGTGCAAACTGTCGCGCCCGCCGGCGACTCGTACGACGGTTGCGACACGTAACCGCTCGCAAAAGCGGTTGCCGCGAGGAAGGCCGTCGCGGCAACCAGTGCGGCGGCAGCAAGATTGGCGCTGACGATCAGCACTGGGGCGGCGAGGTGGCGTTTCATGACGTGTACTCAGGTGGTTTGGCCGGGAGGCAATGGCCGGGTCGAGCGACTCGTTAGCAAAGGATTCATGCCTGATGCCCTGGCGGGCGTTGGCGTGGAGAGAAGGATCGCAGCGAGGGCGCCGCGCCGGTATCGGTCAAATGACCGACCCAGCCATGCCTGCTGCGCTATAGTCGCGGGCAATGACGCTCGCGATGTATCGGTGGATCTGTGAACGGAAACGAAAACGCATCAGGTGAACGCGCAGAGGTTCGCGCATACGACGCCATCAGGGCGCTCGCATTCGTCGGCGACCTCAGCATGGGGCAGCCGACCGACCATTCGCTGCGAACGGCCTGGCTGGCCGCCCAGCTCGCTCGCGCAACCGGCGAGGGCGATGCGCTCGCCGCGACGGCCGCGCAAGCGGCGCTGCTGAGGTGGTCGGGCTGCACGGCCAATGCATCGGGATTCGCCGATGCGCTCGGCGACGACGTGGCCGGCCGCGAGGCGATGCTGGCACTGCGGGAGGACTGGGCGAAGCCGCTCGAAACGCAGGGTGTCAAAGGCACGATCCGTCCGCTCGCGCAGATTCACTGCGAGGTCTCGGGCGAGGTCGCGAGGATCCTGCATCTGAGAACCGACACCGAAGCGGCGCTGCGCCATATCTTCGAAGCGTGGGACGGCACCGGCATGCCGGACGGCCTCGCCGGTGCGGCGGTGCCGCGCGCGGTGTACGTGGTGACGCTCGCAGGCGATCTGGAAATCTTCAGCCGCGTTTATGGCTTGCCCGGCGCCCTCACCTTGATTGCCGGTCAGGCAGGCACACGCTATCCGGCCGAACTGGCTTCGCTCGTAGCCGGGCAGGCGGCGCACTGGCTGGAGGTGCTGGCGACGAGGGAGCCAGCCGGACTCGACGAGTCGATCCAGACACCGCAGATGCAGGCAACCACTTCGACCGAACTGATTGGCGATGTCATCGACCTCAAGCTGCCGTGGATGACCGGCTACTCACGCGCGGTTGCTCGCGCGGCGGCCGCGTGCAGCACCCGGCTCGGTGCCGGTCAAGCGGGCGAAGCGCGCCTTTACGCTGCGGCACTGATTCACGGCATCGGGCGCGCCGCAGTGCCCAATGGGATCTGGAATTCGCCGGGACGCCTCTCCGCTGCCGAGTGGGAACAAGTGCGGCTCGTACCGTACTGGACTGCACGCGCAGGCAAGCAAACCGGCACACTCGCGCAGGCGGCGGAACTGGCTTCGTATGCGTACGAGCGGCTCGACGGCTCCGGCTATTTCCGCGGCGTCGGCGGGCAGGCGTTGTCGTTCGAGGCGCGCGTGCTGAGTGCTGCGGTCGCGTTCGTCGCGCTGGGTGAGAAGCGGCCCTGGCGCGACGCACTGCCTGCCGGCGAAGTCGCACAACGGTTGCGCATGGAGGCGAATGAAGGCCGCTTCGACGGCGAAGTCGTGGAAGCATTGATCGATGCGCGGGACGCGCCGCCGTCGCGCGGCACGCGCGTCCGGCAACCGGCAATCCGGCTTTCTGCGCGCGAGATCGACGTGCTGCGTTCGATCAGCCGTGGCGCCAGCAACAAGGAAGCGGCACGCGAACTCGACCTGAGCCCAAGCACCGTGCGCACGCACGTGGAAAGCGTGTTTCGGAAGCTCGAATGCTCGACGCGTGCCGCCGCGACGTTGAAGGCTTCGGCGCTGGGGTTGCTGTAGAAGCGAGCTGCCCGGGATATCGCGCTGAAATGAAAGAATCACGCCCCCGGCTCAAGAACCCTTCAGGCTTGCCGTTAAGACACGAATACGGCGGTATTCGGCACATTGGAACGTCTTAACTTACGGCGAGAAAGGATCCATGCAGATTCAACCCACGAGCGCGGTCACGACTGCCTACGGCAGCGGCACAGGCAGCGCCGGGACGAACGCGCAGACGTCGGCGAACACGACGAGCGGCAGCGCTTCTTCGGGCGCGTCGTCGTCGAATGCGAACAGCAGCAGCGCCGCGAGTTCGGCGAACAGCGCGACGAACAGCGCGACGAACAGCGCGTCGGGCGGTTCGTCGTCGACGTCGTCCGCTTCGACGTCGAGCACGTCGGCAGCTTCGGCAAAGGGCGGCGCGGGCGGCGGTGGTGGCGGCGGAGGTGGCTCCTCCAGCAGTTCTTCGTCGAGCGAACTCGACGCGCTCAATGCGCTGATCGCTTCGCTTCAGGCCCAGTTGGCGCAGGTGTCGTCGCAGGCCTCCAGCTCGGCGGCGCAGGGCTCGAACTCGAGCGAGATCAGCCAGATCAAGGCGCAAATCCAGAGCGCCCAAAGCGCGTTGAGCTCGGCGTCGCAAAGCTCGGACACGACCCAGGTCAGCCAGATCGCCATGCAGCTGGAAAGCGCGCAGAGCTCGCTGGCGCAGTTGATGGTCGCCAGCGGCAAGACGACCGGGCTGGTTTCGGCGACAGCGTGACCGGGGCGGCTCGGGCTGATTGAACCGGCCCGTCGTCGGACCGCTCCGTCAAAAGATCGAGCGCCCGGTGCGCGTGGTCAGCCACTCCAGGGCCAGCGAACCCACCAGCGAATTGCCCGTCGCATCGAGTCCCGGCGACCACACGCACACCGCGAATTCACCCGGCAGCACCGCGACGATCCCGCCGCCCACGCCGCTCTTCGCGGGCAATCCCACGCGGTAGACGAAGTCGCCGGCGGCGTCGTAGGTCCCGCAGGTCAGCATCAGCGCCGAAAGCCGCTTCGCCGAACTCGCGTCGAGCACGCGCTCGCCGCTCGCGGGCGAGACGCCGCCGTTCGCCAGAAAGAGCGCCGCGCGCGCCAGCTCCACGCAACTCATCGAGATCGCGCACTGTCGGCAATAGGCGTCGATGACGGCATCGGCGGGCATGTCCAGATTGCCGAAGCTCGCGATGAAATGGGCCATCGCGCGGTTGCGCTCGGCGTGTGCGAGCTCCGACTGCGCGACGCGCAGGTCGTAGCCGATGCCGGGCTCGCCCGAGAGCCGCCGCATGAAATCGACGAGCGCGGTTTCCGCCTGCACGAAGCGGCGGCACAGCACGTCGGTGACGACGAGCGCGCCCGCGTTGATGAACGGATTGCGCGGCTTGCCCGCTTCGAATTCGAGCTGCACGAGCGAGTTGAATGCCGTGCCCGAAGGCTCGCGGCCCACGCGTTGCCAGAGCGCGTCGCCGAGCAGCTGGAACGCGAGCGTACAGGCGAACAGCTTGGAAATGCTCTGGATGGAAAAGCGCACGTCGGCGTCGCCGGTGCGATAGACCTGACCGTCCACCGTCACGATCGCCATGCCGAATTGATCGGCGCGCACGTTGGCAAGCTCGGGAATGTAGTCGGCCACGCGACCCGTGCCGAGATGCGGTTGCAGGTCGCGATGGATCGCTTCGAGGATGGGAGCGTAGTTGATTGTGTGATTCATGGGCGGCGCACAGAGGTCGCGGCAGAGCGCCCGCCGCGGTCCACGCGATTGTAGCGGCTCCCATCGCGTGCCGCGATCGTGGCGATGCTGCGGATGAGCGCCCCGTGCGCGGCGGCGCGTGTCGTACGCTATTCGGCGTCCGCCTTCATCTCGCGCAAATGCTTGTACACCGTCGCGCGCCCCATGCCCAGCACCTTCGCCACATAGTTGGCCGAACTCTTGCCCTTGAACGCGCCTTCGGCATGAAGCGCTTCGACGAGTTCGCGCCGGTGCTCGCGCGTGAGCGAGTTGAGCGCGATCTGGCGTTCGCGCAGCCAGCCGTGCAGGAAGGTGTTGATGCGCTCCTGCCAGTCGTCCTTGAAGAGCTCCTCGGGCTGCGCGATCACGCCCGCGCCGCGCAGGAAGAGGTTGAGCGTGGCCTGCACGTCCTCGAAGGCGGCGATGTTGAAGTTGATGCACATGACGCCCGCGGCGCGCCCTTCGTCGTCGAACAGCGCCGTGCTCACGCAGCGCATGCGCCGCCCGTCCCAGTTCACCTTCTCGTAGGGGCCGAGCAGCTTGTTGCGCGTGGTTTCCTCGACGTCTTCGAGCGCCGAGTCGTCGCCGATCTCGCGCTTCGACAGATTGTTCGAGAGATAGGCCACGGTCTGGTCCGAGAGATCGTGAATCACGACTTCCGCGAACGGGAAGAAGAGCGTCGTGATGCTGTCCGCCACGTGAGCGTAGCGCGCGAGCAGCATCTCGCGTGACGTTTTCGGGCTGGCGGACTGCTTCACTTTCTCGTTTGCTCGTTTCTGCATCGGACTTGGACCGTGTTGCGGCAGGAAGGACGTCGATGATACTGCGTTCGGCTTTGGCCGGCGAAGGTGCGGCCGAATCTCAGCGGCTTTCGCGCAGATGCACGTACAGCGCGTGCGCGACGGCCATGTCTTCGAGGCCGAGGCCGATCGAGCGGAAGAACGCATGGCGCGCATACGCGGGTCGCGGGCACGCGTCGTTCGCGAGTTCCGCGAGATCGCCCACGATCGCTTGCGGCGACCAGCCATGCTCGCGCGCGGCCAGCACCATTTCACCCGCGCTTTGCGGCGTGGTGTGACGATAGTCGCAGTACACGTCGAGCGAGGGCAGCGCGGCCGGGTCGATCTCGTGCGCCTGCGCGACGTTCGTGCTGATCGACGTGATGAGCGCGGGTTTCGTGAGGGCGTCCAGCGTGAGCACAGGTTTGCCCGACGAGGTGCACAGCATCACGACGTCGGCGTCCTGCACGCACGCCTCGGTCGTCGCGGCCACGCTTGCGCGTGCGTCGAGCGCGCGGATTTCGGCCTGGCGTCGTGCGTCGCCGGCGAGTTTCGGCGAGTACACGCGAATGCTTTCCCACGCGCGCAGCGGCGCAACATGGCGAATGTGCGCCAACGCGACGGCGCCCGAGCCGATCACGGCAAGGCGGCGCGCCTCACGCGGCGCGAGCTGGTCGACGGCCAGCGCCGTGGTGCCCGCGGTGCGCTCGGTGGTGAGCAGCGCCGAGTCGCACCACATGAGCGGCTGGCCCGTTTGCATCGACATCAGTGCGGTCCATGCGGTGATGACGGGCGGCTGGCCTGCGGCGCCCGCGATGTACGGCGAGAGCTTCGCGCCGAACACGCCGGCCTCGGCGAGCACGCCGAGATAGGTGATGAAGTCGCCGGCCTGCTTCGGAAACAGCGCGAGCGTCTGCGGCGGCTGCACGGCGTCGCCGCGGCCGAGCGAGGCGAACATGCGCGCGAGTTCGCCGCGCACGTCGAGGGCGGGCAGGGCGGCGCGCACCTGCGCGGCGTCGACGACGAACGGCGAGGCAATGGGTTGGGACGTCTCGTTCATGTAGGGGCTCCGGATTTTCGGTGTAGACATTTTTGTCCATTCTAGACTTTCTTTTTATTTTTCGTCTATATTGCTCCTGCGGCCGCGCCTCTCGGGAACGCGTTCGAACAGATACTTATTACGAATAGGGTGACGACGATGAACAGGAAGATGATTCGCTTCGCGGCTGCGGCCAGCCTTGCGTGCTTTGCGGGTATGACGGCGGGCGCGGCGCACGCGCAGGATCCGAAAACGCTGCGCTTCGGCGTGGAGGCGTCCTATCCGCCGTTCGAGAGCAAGACCCCGTCGGGCGATCTGCAGGGATTCGACATCGACATCGGCAATGCCGTGTGCCAGAAGTTGCAGATGAAGTGCGTGTGGGTGGAGAACAGCTTCGACGGCCTGATCGCCGCGCTCGAGGCGCGCAAGTTCGACGTCATCAACTCGGCGATGAACATCACGGACAAGCGGCGCCAGCAGATCGCCTTTACGCCCGCCATCTACGTGATGCCGATCCAGATGGTCGCGAAGCGCGGCTCGGGTCTGCAGCCCACGCCCGCGAGCCTGAAGGGCAAGTCGGTCGGCGTGCTGCAGGGCTCGACTCAGGAAGACTACGTGCGCAAGCACTGGGGCACGGAGGGCGTGAACATCGTCACCTACGAGAATCAGGACCAGATTTTCGCGGACCTCGCGGCCGGTCGTCTGGACGCCGCCGTGCAGGAAGTGCAGACGGCCACCGACGGCTTCCTCTCGAAGCCCCAGGGCAAGGGCTACGACTTCGCGGGCGCGCCGCTCAAGGATCCCGCCACGCTCGGCGAAGGCACGGGCTTCGGCATGCGCAAGGACGATGCGGCGCTCAAGGCAAAGGTGGTCGCGGCGATCGATTCGCTGCGCCAGGACGGCACGCTCACGAAACTGTCGATGAAGTACTTCGGCCGCGATATCGTCGCGAAGTGATGTCGACTGCTTCGGAATCCAGAGTAAAGCCATGACCAGGAGCGCGATCGTTCTCGGCGCGGGCATCGTGGGCGTGAGCGTCGCGCTGCATCTGCAGGCGCGCGGCGTGCAGGTCACGCTCGTCGACCGGCGCGGGCCCGGCGAGGAAACGAGCCATGGCAATGCGGGGCTGATCGAGTCGTCGTCGGTGGTGCCGTACGGCTTCCCGCGCGACTGGCGCACGTTGCTTCGCCTCGTGCGCAACGACTCGACGGTGCTGCGCTACGACGTGCGCTCGCTGCCCGCGTACGCGCGCTGGCTCGCGTCGTTCTGGCGCGAGTCGTCGCCGGCGCGGCTCGCGCTTGCCGCGCGCGACATGCTGCCGCTCATCGAGCGCAGTGTGGCCGAGCACGACGCGCTGATCGCGCGCGCGGGCCTGCGGGAGATCGTGCGGCCCACCGGCTGGCTCGAAGCGTGGCGGTCGTCCGCTGGCTTCGAGCACGAAATGCGCACGGCCCAAGGCGTGGCCGACACGCACGGCCTCCATGTGCAGATGTTCGACGCGCCGGGCTTGCGCGCGCTGGAGCCTTCGCTGGGCGCGGGCTACGCGGGGGCGATTCACTGGATCGATCCCGCGAGCGTGGCGGACCCCGGAGCGTTGACGAAGGGTTACGCCCAACTGTTCCTGCGCGAAGGCGGCGTGCTCGCACGCGGCGATGCGCGCACGCTTGCGCGTGAGGGCAAGGGCTGGCGAGTGCAGACCGACGCAGGCCCGGTGAGCGCCGAGCTTGCCGTCGTGGCGCTCGGGCCGTGGTCGGATCTCGTGACGCAGCCGCTCGGCTACCGCGTGCCGCTCATGGTCAAGCGCGGCTATCACATGCACTACGCGAGCGAGGCGCGTGCGCCGCTGGTGCGTCCGGTGGTCGATATCGAGGGCGGCTATGTGGTCGCGCCGATGCGCCGAGGTTTGCGTCTCACCACGGGCGTGGAGCTTGCCACGCGCGAGCGTCCGCCCAACTACGCGCAGCTCGACGCGGCCGAGCGCGAGGCGCGCCCCGTGTTCGGCCTCGGCGCGCGGCTGGACGACACGCCGTGGATGGGCCTGCGTCCCTGCACGCCCGACATGCGCCCGCTGCTTGGGCCCGCCCCGCATCATGCGGGGCTGTGGTTCGCATTCGGCCATAACCATCATGGGCTCACGCTCGGGCCGGTCACGGCGCGCCTCGTTGCCGAGCAGATCGTAGGCGAAACGCCGTTTATCGACCCGACGCCGTATTTGCCGGCGCGTTTCGGCTGACACATCGACACAACATCGACGCCACGCGGGTCAATGCGCGCCCGCCGCGCCGCCTGCGCCCCTCGTCGACTTCGTGATCCAGATGAGCGGAATGATCACGAGAAAGATGATCGCCGAGATATAGAAGATGTCGTTCAGCCCCATCATGGCGGCCTGCGTCGTGAGCTGAAAATCGAACAGTGCGCGCGCGGAGGGCTCGCTCAGGTGCAGCACCGTCTGGGTCCGTTCGATCGCCTGGACGAAGGTCGGGTTGTTGACCGAAGCCTGCTCCGTGAGCCGCGCGTGATGCAGGATCGTGCGGTTGTTCCATTCGTTCGTCGCGATCGAGGTGCCCACCGCGCCGCAGAACACGCGCACGAAGTTCGAGAGCCCCGCCGCAGCGGGCACGCGGTTCGGCGGCTGTCCCGAGAGGATGATCGCCGTGAGCGGCACGAAGAAGAGCGCCATGGGGATGCCTTGCAGCAGCGTGGGCAGCACGAGATGGAAGGTGTCGATTTCGATCACGTACAGCGAACGCATGTAGAACACTCCGGCGAACATCACGAACGCGATGGTCGCGATGATGCGTGCGTCGGAGCGCGGCAGCAGGCGTCCCACCACCGGAGCCAGGATCACCGCGAACACGCCGAGCGGCGCGGTCACGAGGCCCGCGTCCACGGAGCGATAGTTGAGGTACTCCTGCATCCATTGCGGCAGCAGCACCAGATTGCCGAAGAACACCGCGTACGCCACCGAAATCGCAATCGTGCCGCCGAGGAAGTTTCGTTGGCCGAACAAACGCAAATCGACGATCGGGTGCTCCTCGGTCAGCTCCCACACGAGGAAAAACGCAAAACTGACGAGCGCGAGGAGGCCGAGCGTCACGATCACCGGAGAGTTGAACCAGTCGAGGTCCTTGCCCTTGTCGAGCATGATCTGCAG
>DATBXG010000050.1:0-15783 GCA_036514415.1 Paraburkholderia sp. | reverse complement strand
CGCGACATGCACACGGGCGCCGATCCCGTGAACTACCAGTCGCCCGAGAATCTGCACCGCTTCCAGATGGGCACGTTCCCGCAGGGCTGCGAGATCATCCCGAACGGCTACAACAAGATTCCGGGCTTTTCGATTCGCGATCATCACTTCGTACCGGGCTTCCCTGTGATGGCCTGGCCGATGATCGAGTGGGTGCTCGACACGAAGTACGCGCATCTGCATCACCAGACGCCGCATGCCGAAAAGTCGCTGCTCGTGTTCGAGTTGCCGGAATCTACGCTCACGCCGCTCATGGAGCGCATCGAGCGCGATTTTCCGGGTGTGCGCGTGTTCAGCCTGCCGAGCGTGGGCGACACGGAGCGCGGCGGCATTTACGCGCGCCGGCACATCGACCTCGGGGTGAAGGGCGAGCCCGAGGCGGTGGCGGCCGCCTTCGTGAAGCTGCGCGAAGGCGTGCACGAGTTGGGCGGCGATGTGGTCGAGCCGGCAGCGCCGGGTGAGGCGCCGCCCGATCGCGAGCGCCGCAGCGGGCCGCGCGCCGGGTTGTGAGTCAGCGTGAGGCTGCGCGCCGGCTGTCGCGGCGTGCCGGACCGACGCGGCGGCGCATCATCGGCGTGTCATATGCGGCGCCCAGAGTGGCCCGTTGGGCTGGACGCAGACCCGCCGTTCCGGGCTTATGCGCCAATCCACGGCAGGCCGCGGAAGCACCAGCCGGTAATGGTCTTTCTGTGCCCCTGGCTGTCCTTGTCGCCCTCGAAGCCTTCGAGCAGGTCGTAGGCTTTCGTGAAGCCGGCCTTGGCGGCTTCGATGGCGGCGAGCTTGGAGCGCGCGGCGCTGCGGCACAGGAACAGCACGGGCGCGTCGCCTTCGACGGCGCTCTTGAGCTGGGCGAGGAACTCGGCGTTGGGCACGCCGCCCGGATAGCGCGTCCATTCGACGTGTGCGTACTGGCCGTCGCCCACCACCGGACGGCCGACCCAGTCGAGCTCCGCGCGCGTGCGCACGTCGACGAGGCGTGCTCGCGGGTCGAGCTGCAGAAGCTCGAATGCCTCTGCAGGCGATACCGCGCCCGCGTAGGGCAACTGGTTCTCGACGCGGCGCTTTTCGGCCTGGGCATACAACTGTTCGAGCGTACTCATGACAACGGATCTCCTGTTTCGCGTTGGACCAAAAAATCATTCTAGCGCGTGGGAACGGGGCGGGGAGGGCGGTCCGGGTCTCGTGAAACGCATCAACGAGGCGCGCCGGGCAAGTGCGGTGCGCCAGGCTGCATAAAGGGCCGGTTGCATTAAGTTGGTGCAAGAATGTTGTTTTGCACCATAATGAAGAGAGATTCGCGCGCCAAATTCGGGATTGCACGGATTTGGTGCCGATATGCCGCCAGGCTGGCGGCGCGACCAAGGCGACGCGCACGTTTTTTCACTCCAAGTGCGCGTCGCGAAAGGGTTTTGCGCCAGCTTGGCGCATGCATGGCACGGAAGCTGCTTTATACGTCGCGATCGATTCGCAGCCGGCCAGCCGGGGTCAGCGGGACGGACCTGGGTAGGAGGCGGCCGGCGAGGGTCAACAAGATTGGGACGGCGGCAGCGTTCGCCGAAAACGTTAATCAGGAGAATAGGTTATGAGTAAATCCGTGGCCGACGTCATGCAACTCGTCAAGGACGAAGACGTCAAGTTTGTCGACTTCCGCTTCACGGACACGCGCGGCAAGGAGCAGCACGTTTCGGTTCCGCTGTCGGCATTCGACGAAGACAAGTTCGAGTCGGGCCATGCGTTTGACGGTTCGTCGATCGCCGGCTGGAAGGGCATCGAAGCCTCGGACATGCTGCTCGTGCCGGACCCGAACACGGCCTTCATCGACCCGTTCTACGAAGAATCGACGCTCGTCCTGACCTGCGACGTGGTCGAGCCGGCCGACGGCAAGGGCTACGAGCGCGACCCGCGTTCGCTCGCCAAGCGCGCCGAAGCGTACCTGAAGAGCACGGGCCTCGGCGACACGGCCTTCTTCGGTCCGGAGCCGGAATTCTTCATTTTCGATTCGATCCAGTGGAACACGGATCAGTCGGGCTGCTTCGTGAAGATCGGCTCGGATGAAGCACCGTGGTCGTCGGGCCGCGAAATCGAAGGCGGCAACACGGGTCACCGTCCGGGCACGAAGGGCGGCTACTTCCCGGTCGCGCCGGTCGACACGTTCCAGGACATCCGCTCGGAAATGTGTCTGCTGCTCGAGCAGATCGGCATTCCGGTCGAAGTGCACCACCACGAAGTGGCGGGCCAGGGCCAGAACGAAATCGGCACGAAGTTCTCGACGCTGGTTCAGCGCGCGGACTGGACGCAGCAACTGAAGTACATCGTCCACAACGTCGCGCACACGTACGGCAAGACGGCGACGTTCATGCCGAAGCCGGTCGTCGGCGACAACGGTTCGGGCATGCACGTTCACCAGTCGATCTGGAAGGACGGCCAGAACCTGTTCGCGGGCAATGGCTACGCAGGTCTCTCGGAATTCGCGCTGTTCTACATCGGCGGCATCATCAAGCACGCTCGCGCGCTGAATGCCATCACGAACCCGGGCACGAACTCGTACAAGCGTCTCGTTCCGCACTTCGAAGCACCGGTCAAGCTCGCTTACTCGGCACGCAACCGTTCGGCATCGATCCGTATTCCGCACGTGTCGAACCCGAAGGGCCGCCGTATCGAAACGCGCTTCCCGGACCCGATGGCCAACCCGTACCTGTGCTTCTCGGCACTGATGATGGCAGGTCTGGACGGCGTGCAGAACAAGATCCACCCGGGCGAAGCCGCCGACAAGAACCTGTACGACCTGCCGCCGGAAGAGGATGCAAAGATCCCGACCGTTTGCGCCGGCCTCGACCAGGCTCTGGAAGCGCTCGACAAGGATCGCGAGTTCCTGACGCGCGGTGGCGTGTTCACCGACGGCATGATCGACGCGTACCTCGCGCTGAAGGAAAGCGAACTGCAACGCGTGCGCATGACCACGCACCCGGTCGAGTTCGAACTGTACTACTCGCTGTAACCGGCGATGGCGCTTCGCTGGATTCCATTCAGCGAAGCGCCGGTTCAGTTCGTCCGACTCGCAGCGATAGGGTTGCGAAACGGTCTCGAAGGGACGGCGGTGCCGTCCCTTTTTCGTTGGGCCGCATGATGTGCACGAAGCTGTGCCCCGTTCTTCACGACCTGGACCGTTGCCGGTGCGCCGCAAGGTGGCCGGCCTGAAACATGGTGCTCAAGAATCTGATCAAGGCTAGAAAGGGCCACGCGGAAGCGCTCTCCGACGACGCGCCGCTCGTCGGGTCGGGGTTGCTGCCCGGCTTCGAGGCGCTGCCGACCGTCGTGCTCGTGCTCGACAAGCGCACGCTGCGCGTCGCCTTCGCGAATCCTTCGGCCGAGGCGATGCTCGATCTCTCGCGCCGTCAGCTCGCGCAAATGGCGTGGTCCGATCTCTTCTCGAACGCGGACGAGCTGCTCTCGACGATCGCATCGATCGCCGAGCATCGCTTTCACGCGACGCGTCTCGACGCTTCGCTGGAGCGCCCGGGCCGCGAGCCGCTGAACGTGCATGTGGTCGTGGGCTTTCTCGAGAGCGCGCCCGATTACGTGCTGCTCGAGCTCTTCGAGAACGAGCGGCACCTGCGTAGCGACCGCGAGGAGCGCATTCACGACCTCACGGCCGTGAACAAGCATCTGATCCGCAATCTCGCGCACGAGATCAAGAACCCGCTGGGCGGCATTCGCGGCGCGGCGCAACTGCTCGAATTCGAGCTCGGCGCGCTGGAGCGCGATGAATTGCGCGAGTACACGCAGGTGATCATCAAGGAGTCGGACCGCCTGCAGACGCTCGTCGACCGGCTGCTGGAGCCGCACCGGCATCCGCACATCGTCGGCGACGTGAACATTCACGAGGTGTGCGAGCGCGTGCGTGCCGTGATCCTCGCGGAATTCCCGCGCGGCCTCACGATCGAGCGCGACTACGACGTGAGCGTGCCCGACCTGCGCGGCGACAAGGAGCAGCTGATCCAGGCACTGCTCAACATCGTGCGCAACGCGGCGCAGGCGCTGCGCGAACGCATTTCGCAGGGCGACGCGCGCATCGAGTTGCGCACGCGCGTAGCGCGCAAGGTCACGATTTCCAAACGCCTGTGCAAGCTGGCACTGGACTTGCATATCTCGGACAACGGGCCCGGCATTCCCGAGGAAATCCGCGATCGCATCTTCTATCCGCTCGTCTCCGGACGCGAGGATGGCAGCGGTCTCGGCCTCACGCTCGCGCAGACGTTCGTCCAGCAGCACGACGGACTAATCGAAGTCGATAGCCGGCCGGGCCACACCGAGTTCCAGATTCTGTTGCCGCTTGATAGTTGAACGGATCACCGAGCCGATAACTGAAGCTGTTTTCAGATTTACCGATACCGCACGCCACCAGGACTTCTGACCGACCTTATGAAGCCGATCTGGATAGTAGACGACGACCAATCGATCCGCTGGGTGCTTGAAAAAGCACTCGCCCGCGAGAACTTCGCCACCCGCAGCTTCGCGAATGTGCGCGAAGCCGCGAGCGCGCTCGATCACGACAGCCCGCAGGTGCTCGTCTCCGACATCCGCATGCCCGGCGGCTCCGGCCTCGAGCTGCTGCAGACCGTGCGCGAGCGCGTGCCGGGGTTGCCCGTCATCATCATGACGGCATTCTCGGACCTCGATAGCGCAGTAGCCGCATTTCAGGGCGGCGCGTTCGAGTATCTCGCCAAGCCCTTCGACGTCGACAAGGCCGTCGAGCTGATTCGCCGCGCCGTGGACGAAAGCATGCGCGGCGAGCAGCAATGGGACGAGCGTCCCGCCGAAGCGCCCGAGATGCTCGGCCAGGCGCCGGCCATGCAGGACATGTTCCGCGCCATCGGGCGGCTTTCACATTCGGCGGCCACCGTGCTCATCACGGGCGAGTCTGGCACCGGAAAGGAGCTTGTCGCGCGCGCCTTGCACCGACATAGCCCACGCGCGAACGGTCCGTTCATTGCGCTCAACACCGCCGCCATTCCGAAGGATCTTCTGGAATCCGAACTGTTCGGCCATGAGCGCGGCGCGTTCACGGGCGCGCAGGCCATGCGCCAGGGCCGCTTCGAGCAGGCCGAGAACGGCACGCTGTTCCTCGACGAAATCGGCGACATGCCGTTCGATCTGCAAACGCGCCTCCTGCGCGTGCTCTCGGACGGGCAGTTCTACCGCGTAGGCGGGCACAACCCGCTGCGCGCGAATGTGCGCGTGATCGCCGCGACGCACCAGAACCTGGAGACGCGCGTGCGCCAGGGGTTGTTCCGCGAGGACCTGTATCACCGCCTCAACGTGATTCGCTTGCGTCTGCCTGCGCTGCGCGAGCGCAGCGAGGACATTCCGCTGCTCACGCGCCACTTCCTCCAGAAGAGCGCACGTGAGCTGGGTGTGGAGCCCAAGCGCGTGTCGGACGAGGCGCTTGCCTGGATGTCCGCGCTGCCGTTTCCGGGCAACGTGCGCCAGCTCGAGAATCTCGCGAACTGGCTCACGGTGATGGCGCCTGCGCAGACCATCGAGATCAAGGATCTCCCGCCAGACCTCGTGCCTGCGCACGGCGCGCCCGGCGCGGCACCGTCTCCCGGCGACGCCGCGGGTGCTGCCGATGCCTCGGCGGGCGCGGTGCCGGGTATGGCGGCAAACGGCGCGGGCGGCGCGTCGCACGTGACGGGTGCGGGCGTGCCTGGCGCCATCGGCGGCGTGGTGTTCGGCACGAGCGCGTTCGCTGCGTCCAACGGCGCGGCTGTCTCGCCGCTGAGCGTGTGGGAGAGCGGTCTGCGCACGGAAGTCGCGCGTCTCTTGCGCGAGAACAGCGCGGACGTCATGGACGAACTCTCGCGGCGCTTCGAAGCCGCCGTGATCCGCGAGGCGCTCGACTTCACGCGCGGGCGCAAGGTCGAGGCGGCCGAGCGTCTGGGCATCGGCCGCAACACGATCACGCGCAAGATCCAGGAACTCAATCTCGAGTGAGCATTTCGCATCGGGCTGGCCTCGTGCAACGCGAGGTGGCCCGATGCGCAGCGCGCGGGCGCGCGCACAGGGCATAATCGACGCTGTTTTCCTGTCGACGACCGATCATGCCCGTGATTTCCCCCTGGCCCGCCGAGGCCGATCCGTTCCTTTCCCTCGAATCGCTCGACGATCCTGCCGTCATGGCCTGGGTCGAAGAGCAGAACGCGCGCACGCGCGCCGCATGGCAGGGCGGCGAGCGTTTCGATGCGCTGGAAAAGCGCCTCGCGCAGGCCTACTTGCCGCGCGAGCGGCCCGTGATCCCGAGCCGCTGGCAGGAGTGGGCCTACGACCTCTGGGAGGACGAGGACAATCCCAAGGGCCTGTGGCGCCGGGCGCTCTGGGCCGACTGGCGTGCGCACAAGCCGCAGTGGCAGACGCTCATCGACTTCGACGCACTAGGCGCAAAAGAGGGGATGCCGTGGGTTTGCGCGGGCATCGACATCCTCTACCCGGACGGCGACCGCGCGCTGATCCAGCTTTCCGATGGCGGCTCGGACGCGGTCATCGTGCGCGAGTTCGACATCGTGCGCCGTGAGTTCATGGAAGACGGTTTTGCCATCGCGAAGGGGGGCAAGCACACGATTTCCTGGATCGACCGCGACACGGTGTACGTCGGCTGGGACGCGGGTGGCAAGAGCGGGAACAAGATGCTCACGCGCTCGGGCTATCCGCGCGAAGTGCGCCGCTGGCTGCGCGGCACGGCGCTCGCCGACGCGCCCGTGGTGTTCCGCGGCGAGTTCGACGACATCAGCGTGGAGGGCGACTACGATCCGGTCGAGAAGCGTCACGACGTCGTGCGCAGCGTCGACTTCTTCGATGCATACACTTATCGTCTCGATGAGCGCGGCGACTGGCAGATGTACGACGTGCCCACGCATGTCGCGGTCGGGGCGTGGCACGGCTGGCTGCTGCTGGAGCCGAGGCTCGACTGGGCCGTTTCGGACGCCACGTACAAGGGCGGCTCGCTGCTCGCGATCCGCGAAGAGGCTTTCCTCGCGGGCAGTCGCGCGTTCACGGCGCTCTTCACGCCCACGCCCGTCACTTCGGCATGCGACTGGAGCAATACGCAAAACGTCTTGATCGTCTCCTGGCTCGACGACGTGGAGAGCCGCACGATGCTCTGGCAGCCCCGGCGGGCGGATGACGCATGGCGCTGGGAGTCGCGCGTGTTCCCCGCGCGCGCGAGTTCGCAGGTGGATGTCTCGCCCATCGAGGACACGCTCAACGACGAAGTGTTCGTCGACGTGGACGACTACCTGCTGCCGCCCGAATACTGGCTCGCCGATCTCGCGCAGACCGATCTCCAGCAGTGGGAATTGCTCGACCGATGGCCCACGCAGTTCGACGCCGGCCCGCTCACCGTGATCCGCTCGCACGCGCGCTCCGCCGACGGGACGAGCGTGCCGTTCACGGTGGTTGGCCCGAAGTCCGCGCTGGAAGGCGGGACCCGCAAGGCGTCGCCGTGCCTGCTCACGGGTTATGGCGGCTTTGCGATCGCGCTCACGCCGCAATATCTCGTGGGCTCGGGCATCGGCTGGCTGGAGCAGGGCGGCGTGGTGGCGATCGCGCACATTCGCGGCGGCGGCGAGTATGGCACCGCCTGGCACGTAGAGGCGCAGCGCGAGCATCGTCAGCGCTCGTTCGACGACTTCATCGCGGTGGCCGGGCAGTTGATCGCCGACGGCTATACGAGCGCCGCGCAGCTGGGCATCAAGGGCGGCAGCAACGGCGGGCTGCTCGTGGGCGCGTGTATGGTGCAGCGTCCCGAGCTGTTCGGCGCCGTGGTGTGCGAGGTGCCGTTGCTCGACATGCAGCGCTATCCGCTGCTGCACGCAGGCGCGTCGTGGATCGACGAATACGGCGATCCTGAGGATGCCGAAGAAGCGCGCGCGCTTGCCGCCTGGTCGCCTTATCACCACGTGAAGCCTGGCGTGGCGTACCCGGCCACGCTCTTCACGACTTCGACGAGCGACGACCGCGTGCACCCATCTCACGCGCGCAAGATGGTCGCGCGCATGCAGAAACAGGGGCACGCGAACGTCTGGTACCTGGAGAACACCGAAGGCGGTCATGGCCCTGGCAGCGATTCGCTCGAGCGCGCGCAGTACGACGCGCTCGTCTATCGTTTCCTGTGGACCACGCTCGCGGGGAACTGGTAAGGAGAGGGCCTAGCTGCCGAGGTCGAGCGTGGCGATCACCGGCGTGTGATCGGACGGCTGCTCCCATTTGCGCGGAACCTTGTCCACTTCACATGCGGTGAGGTGCGCAGCGAGCGCGGGTGAGAGCAGGACGTGATCGATGCGCAGGCCCGCGTTGCGGCGAAACGCGAACATGCGATAGTCCCACCACGTAAAGATCTTTTCCGGCTGCTCGAACTGGCGGAACGCATCCACGAAACCGAGTTCGATCAGGCGGCGGAACTGCGCGCGCTCTTCGGGTGAGACGAGGTTCTGGCCTTCCCAGGCCTTCGGGTCGTGCACATCGCGGTCTTCGGGGGCGATGTTGTAGTCGCCGAGCAGCGCGAGCTTCGGGTAGCGCTGCATTTCCTGCGCGAGCCAGTCGTGCATGGCGTCGAGCCATTGCAGCTTGTACGCGAACTTTTCGGTGCCCGGCGCCTGCCCGTTGGGAAAATAGGCGCTCACGACGCGCACATCGCCTATCGTCGTGGCGATCACGCGTTGCTGCGGATCTTCGAAGCCGGGGATGTTGCGCACCACCGTGGCTTCGTCCACGAAGAGGCCCTCGCGCACGAGAATGCCCACACCGTTATAGGTCTTCTGGCCCGCGAACCAGCTGCGATAGCCGTGCGCCTCGAGATCGGCGCGCGGGAATTTCTCGTCGGGAAGCTTCAGCTCCTGGAGGCAGAGCACGTCGGTCTTGCTCTCGTTGAGCCAGTCGATGACGTGCTGCAGACGGACCTTGAGGGAGTTGACGTTCCAGGTGGCGATTTTCATGTATGGCTCGATAGGGTGACGATGCGCGGTGACGCGTCATTATCACCTGCTTCGAGCGCTGGGCGACACCCGGCAGGAGCGGCGGCCGCGTTCGGCTCGCCGCCTTTCTTCGTCGGCGGCGCGCATCAGAGCGCGGCCTGCTCCTCGGCCTGCGGTGCGGCGACGACGCCCAGACGCACACGCGCAGCTTCGTACTCGCGCTTGAGCCGTGCGATCAATTCGGCGGCCGGCAGGATGCTCTTCACGGCGCCGATGCCCTGGCCCGAGCCCCAGATGTCCTTCCACGGCTTCACGCGCGTCGAGCCGAAGTTCATCGCCGACGGATCCGATTCCGGCAACGCGTCCGGATCGAGTCCGCTCTGCACGATGCTCTGGCGCAGATAGTTGCCATGCACGCCCGTGAAGAGATTCGAGTAGACGATGTCGCCCGCGCTGCCTTCGACGATCATCTGCTTGTACGCGTCAACGGCGTTCGCCTCGTGCGTGGCGATGAACGCCGAGCCGACATAGGCGAGGTCGGCGCCTGCGGCCTGCGCCGCGAGAATCGCGTTGCCGTTGCCGATTGCGCCCGAGAGCAGCAGCGGGCCGTCGAACCATTCGCGAATCTCGTGGATGAGCGCGAACGGCGAGAGCGTGCCCGCATGGCCGCCCGCACCGGCGGCGACGGCGATCAGGCCGTCCGCGCCTTTCTCGATGGCCTTCTTTGCGAACTTGTTATTGATCACGTCGTGCAGCACGATGCCGCCCCACGCGTGGATCGCGTGATTGACTTCCTCGCGCGCGCCAAGCGACGTGATGATGATCGGCACCTTGTATTGCGCGCACACGCCCAGGTCGTGCTCGAGGCGGTCGTTCGACTTGTGCACGATCTGGTTCACCGCGAAGGGCGCCGCGGGAGCGTCGGGGTGCTTCGCGTCGTACTCGGCGAGTTCGGTCGTGATGCGGTCCAGCCATTCGCCCAGCACGTGCTCGGGCCGCGCATTGAGAGCAGGGAAGGAGCCGACGACGCCCGCCTTGCACTGGGCGATCACGAGATCGGGATTCGAAATGATGAAGAGCGGCGAGCCGACGACCGGAATCGACAGGCCGCGGCGCAGCACGGCGGGCAGGGACATCCATATCTCCTGGACTGGACGGCGGCAGGGTGGCAGCCGTCACGTTGTTCGTTGCTGGCGCGATGGGGTGATTTCGCCTCATTGCGCCGGCGAGCAGGACTAAACATAGCAAACCACCGGACACTATGCAACCAGTTGCATAGTGGGGAAATTCGAGCCACAACAGGAGAGGCGTGATGGGAAGCGTGGTTTAGAATCGGCGCATGTCCACGCCGCACGCCATTCTCATCGCCTTGCTGGAAAAGCCTTCGTCGGGCTATGACCTCGCGCGACGCTTCGATCGCGCGATCGGCTACTTCTGGCACGCCACCCATCAGCAGATCTATCGCGAGCTTGGCCGCATGGTGGACGCCGGCTGGGTCTCGGTCGTGGAGGACGACGCGGCCGCGGCCACGCGCAAGAAGGTCTATTGCGTGCTGCCGGTGGGGCGCAATGAGGTGGCGCGCTGGGCGCGCGAGACGCCGCTCGATCTCGACTCACGCAACGTGTTCCTGCTCAAGCTGCGCGCCGACGCTGTAATCGGTCCGCTCGGCCTTGCGGACGAACTGGAGAGGCTCATCGAGGAAAATCGTGCGCGGCTCGCGGTTTATCGGGAGATCGAGCAGCGCGATTTCGGCGGCACTTCGCTCACGCGCGGGCAGCAGCTCCAGTATTCGATCCTGAAGGCCGGCATTCACACTCAGGAGATGTGGCTCGCATGGGCGGCGGAGGTGAAGCCGCTGGTGGAGCCGGCAGCAGCACAGTGAGAATTGCCTGGTAATCCGAATTAGTTTTCTGTTAGACAGTGTGTGCGTGATGGTGTTCGAAGACGCAATAATTCATGTGGATGAAAAAGACATTTGACGGGCGGCGCGAGAGGCCCTATAATTCTTTTCTCTGACGGACGCGGGGTGGAGCAGTCTGGCAGCTCGTCGGGCTCATAACCCGAAGGTCGTAGGTTCAAATCCTACCCCCGCAACCAATCGCTTCGAGTAGCACCGGCCTTGTGCCAACCAATGAACCCGCCTCGAGCGGGTTTTTTGTTTTTCGTACCAGTCATCTTGATGACGATCCCGTCGATCCGCGACCAGTCCACGCATACGGTAGCCGTCATGCGCATGGCCTCGTGCAGCTCAGTCTGCGATCGCCCAATTTACCGCCGCCTGCGCATGCAATGCGGTGGTGTCGAACACCGGCAACGTCGAATCGCCGGGGCCGATCAGCAGCGTGATTTCGGTGCAGCCCAGAATGACCGCCTGCGCGCCGCGAGCCGCGAGGTCTTCGATCACGCGTTGGTAGGTGCGCCGCGATGCGTCATCCACTTTGCCGTGACACAGTTCGTCGTAGATGATGCGATGGACGTCTGCGCGATCGCGCTCGTTCGGCAAGATGGCTTCGATGCCGTGCGCCTCGCGTAGCCGCCCCACGTAGAAGTCCTGCTCCATCGTATAGCGCGTGCCGAGCAGGCCCGCGCGCTTCACTCCGGCCGCACACAACGCCTGGCCCGTCGGGTCCGCGATATGCATGAAAGGCACTGAGATGCTCGCCTCGATTGCCGCACACACGCGATGCATCGTGTTTGTCGCGAGCAGCACGATATCTGCGCCCCCGCGTTCGAGTTGCAGCGCGGCTTCGGCCATCTGCGTGCCGAGTGCGTCCCAGTCGCCCGCGCGCTGGAGCGCCTCGACCTGCGCGAAGTCCACCGTCACCATCAGGCTGCGCGCGTTGTGATGGCCGCCCAGACGCGCCTTCGCATGGCGGTTCAGCAGCCGGTAATACTCCGCCGACGATTCCCAGCTCATTCCTCCGATCACACCGATCGTCTTCATCGATTTGCCTCTCACGCTCATGGACGGTTCAGTCCGCACGAGTATAGGCGCGCATAGCCCGCCGTCCAGATACGGTCGGACGATTCCACTGCGGTACGGAAAGGGGACAGGATGTTGACAGTTGTCTTGATAATGGCACGATCGAGTGCGTGGCCGACGCCACCGATGTCCGCACGATGCTCCTTGTCGCACCTGCGTGAGCATTTTCGCGCTCACGCAGGTCACGCCGATGGCGGCGTCATTCTGGCGTCGATAGAATCGACGCGGAAGATGCATTTCGCCATGCCAGAACAAGGAGCCGCAGATGGACCTGATCATTCGCCGCGCGGTGCTCGCGCATGCGCATCCCGCCGGGCATCCCACGGTGGATATCGGCATCGAGGCGGGACGTATCGCCGCCGTCGAGCCGCATCTCGCCGCTGCGGCCCGCGAGGAGATCGACGCGGCGGGTGCGCTGGTGAGCGCACCGTTCATCGATGCGCATTTCCATATGGACGCCACGCTCTCATACGGGCTGCCGCGCGTGAACACTTCGGGCACGCTGCTCGAAGGCATCGCGCTGTGGGGCGAACTCAAGCCGCAACTCACGCAGGAGGCGCTCATCGAGCGCGCGCTCCAGTATTGCGATTGGGCCGTCGCGCGCGGGCTGCTGGCGATCCGCTCGCACGTCGATGTATGCGACGGGCGACTGCTCGCCGTCGAAGCGCTGCTTGAAGTGAAGCGCCGCGTCGCGCCGTATCTCGATCTGCAACTCGTGGCGTTTCCACAGGATGGCCTGTTGCGCAGCCCGGGCGCGTTCGACAATCTCAAGCGCGCGATCGCCATGGGCGTGGACGTGGTAGGCGGCATTCCGCACTTCGAGCGCACGATGGCGGACGGCGCCGAGTCGGTGCGCCTGCTCTGCGAGTTCGCCGCTGAAAAGGGCTTGCGCGTGGACATGCATTGCGACGAATCCGACGACCCGCTCTCGCGCCACATCGAAACGCTCGCGGCGCAAACGCATCGGCTCGGCCTGCATGGGCGCGTGACGGGCTCTCACCTCACGTCGATGCATTCGATGGACAACTATTACGTGAGCAAGCTGATTCCGCTCATGCGCGAGTCGGGTGTCGCGGCAATCGCGAATCCGCTCATCAACATCACGCTGCAAGGGCGCTCCGACACCTATCCGAAGCGCCGCGGCATGACGCGCGTTCCTGAGTTGATGGCGGCGGGCGTGACCGTCGCGTTCGGCCACGACTGCGTGATGGACCCGTGGTACAGCTTCGGCTCGGGCGACATGCTCGAAGTCGCGCAGATGGGATTGCACGTCGCGCAGATGACGGGCACCGACGCCTCGCGCGCATGCTTCGACGCAGTGACCGTGAATGCCGCGACGATCCTTGGTCTCGAAGACTACGGCGTGGCGCCCGGTTGCGCAGCGAACCTCGTGGTGCTCGACGCGCGCGATCCCATCGAGGCGATCCGGCTGCGCGCAGCGCGCCTGGCGGTGGTGAGCCGGGGCAGGGTGGTGAGCCGGCAACCCGCGCAGCGCGCGGCGCTTGCGCTCGCCGGGCGCCCGGAGAGCGTCGATTTCAGGCTGCATCGATAAGGCGCGAGGCAATAAAAAACCGCGCATGGGTGCATCCCATGCGCGGTTTTAGTTCGGATCGCTTACGAGCGAGTCGCGCGCCTATTGCTGTGCCGGCGGCTGCTCCATGCCGTTGTGACGCAGCAGCGCGTCGATGTTCGGCTCGCGGCCGCGGAAGGCCTTGAACGACTCCATCGCCGGGCGGCTGCCGCCCACCTCCAGGATTTCCTTGCGGTAGCGCGTGCCGGTGGCTTCGTCGAGCACGCTCGACTGCGCGGCCTGTGCGGCTTCCTCGAAGGCTGCGTAGGCGTCGGCGGACAGCACCTCGGCCCACTTGTAGCTGTAGTAGCCAGCCGCGTAGCCGCCTGCGAAGATGTGGCTGAACGTGTTCGGCCAGCGCGAGAACGCAGCCTGCGGAATGACGTGATAACGCTCGTTGATCTCGCGCGCCATGTCGTTCGCGCTCTTGCCCTTCGAAGCGTCGAAGTCCACGTGCAGCGCCATGTCGAACATCGAGAACACGATCTGGCGCAGCGTGCCGAGACCGCTCTGGAAGTTCTTCGCGGCGAGCATCTTGTCGAAGAGCTCGCGCGGCAGTGGCCTGGCGGTTTCGACGTGCGAGCTCATTTCGCGCACCACGTCCCATTCCCAGCAGAAGTTCTCCATGAACTGCGAGGGCAGTTCGACGGCGTCCCACTCCACGCCGTTGATGCCCGACACGCCAAGTTCGTCGACGCGCGTGAGCATGTGGTGCAGGCCGTGGCCGAACTCGTGGAAGAGCGTGATGACTTCGTCGTGCGTGAAGCATGCGGGGCGGCCGCCCACCGGCGCGGAGAAGTTGCAGGTGAGATACGCGACCGGCGTTTGCACGCCATTGCCGTCGAGCTTGCGGCGCGAGCGCGCGTCGTCCATCCATGCGCCGCCGCGCTTGCCTTCGCGCGCGTAGAGGTCGAGATAGAACTGCGCGACGAGCGTGCCGTCCGCGTTCTCGACGCGGAAAAAGCGTACATCGGGGTGCCACACCGGCGCGCTGTCGGGTCGGATGCGAACGCCGAACAGCGTTTCCGTGACCTTGAAGAGGCCCTGGAGCACGAAGTCTTCCGGGAAGTACTGCTTTACTTCGTTTTCCGAAAACGAGTAGCGCTTCTGGCGCAGGCGCTCGGCGGCAAACGCCATGTCCCACGGCTCGATCTGCGTGAGGCCCAGTTCGCTCGCGGCGAACTCGCGCAGCTCTTCCCAGTCCTTTTCGGCGTGCGGGCGCGCGCGCGTGGCGAGATCCTCGAGGAAGCCCGTCACCTGGGCCGGCGTTTCGGCCATCTTCGGCGTGAGCGAGACTTCGGCAAAGTTGTTATAGCCGAGCATCTTCGCTTCCTCGGCGCGCAGCTTCAACTGCTCTTCGATGATCGAGGTGTTGTCCCATTCGGCTTTGCCCGTGCCGTAGACGGGGCCAAGTTCCGAAGCGCGCGTGACGTAGGCGCGGTACATGGTCTCGCGCATCGCGCGGTTTTCCGAGTACTGGAGCACCGGGAAGTACGACGGGAAGTGCAGTGTGAACTTCCAGCCTTCCTTGCTCTCGCGCTCGGCGGCTTCGCGCGCGGCGGCGATCACGTCCTCGGGCAGGCCCGCGAGGTCCGCTTCGCTCGTGGCGTAGAACGCGTAGCCGTTGGTCGCGTCGAGCACGTGGTCGGAGAAGGCTTTGGCGAGCGCGGCCTGGCGTTCCTGCAGTTCGGCGAAACGCGGCTTCTGCTCTTCGGGCAGCTCCGCACCCGAGAGGCGGAAGTCGCGCAGCGAGTTGTCGAGAATCTTCTTGCGCTCGCCCGAGAGCAGCTCGAACGAGTTGTGATTCGTGATGGCCTTGTACTTCTTGAAGAGTTCGAGGTTCTGTCCGACGCTCGACCAGAATTCGGTCACGCGCGGCAGGTTCTCGCCATGGGCCGCGCGCAGCTCCGGCGTGTCGGCAACGGCGTTCAGGTGGCCGACCACGCCCCAGGCGCGCGAGAGCGGCTCGCTCGCGCGCTCGACCGGCTCGACCACGTCGCTCCACTGGGCGGGCGTCATGGGTTGCGCGGCGCGCTCGACGGCCGCCTTTGCGTTCGCGAGCAGCACGTCGAGCGCCGGCGTGACATGCTCGGGGCGGATTTCGCCAAAGCGCGGCAGGCCGGTGAAATCGAGGAGCGGATTGTCGGAGGGGGTAGTAGCCATGATGCTTCCTGTTCCTGTCAGTCGCGGGTTAGGGGACCGGGGCGCGGCAGGGTCGCGCG
>DATBXG010000049.1:0-2669 GCA_036514415.1 Paraburkholderia sp. | reverse complement strand
GCGAGGCGGCGGCGCCGCTCGCCGCTGTCCGGCGAATCGGCCACGAGTGCGCCGCGCAGAAGCGGCCGCAAGGCCCGCACGAGCGTGGTGCGCTCCATCACCATCGACCGCGCCAACTCCGCCATCGTGAGGCTCGATGCCCGGCCCAGCGCGCCGAGAATGCTGAACTGCGTGGGCGTGAGCCCCGCCGCGCTCAGATGCCGTTCGTAGAGCTGCGACAGATGCCGCGCGGCCTGGCGAACGGCAAAGCAGTCGTCGTGCTCGGGTGACTGGTAGATGTGCATATGCACAGAGTAGTCGGCAATCGTGCCCCGAACAAGGCTCACGCGCGACATCACATTATGGCCGAACCGACAATAATCGCCGCGCTGCTTTCATTTCGCCTTCGGTTTGACGGGCGCCTCATGTGTCACATCGTCGAAGAACGCGGTCGCGTGGTCAATGAACGCGCGGACCTTCGCCGGCAGCAGTGTGCGTGTGGTGTAGGCAAGGCGAATCTCGATCTGCATGTCGACGATGGGGTAGTCGTCGAGCAGCGTCACGAGCGTACCCGACTTGAGTTCGTCCTGCACGAGCCCGGTAGGCAGAAAGCCGATGCCGAAGCCTTCCCGCACCATCGCGAGATTGAACTCGGGGTTGTTCGAGGCGATCTCGTGGCGCATTGGTACGACGATTTCCTCGTCGCCCGCGCGAAACGTGATGAAAGGCTTGCGCATGGACGACGGCATCGGAACGAACATATGATCGGCGAGATCGGCGGGATGCTTCGGCGTGGAATGCCTGGCGAGATAGGCGGGCGTCGTGACGAGCGCGAGGGGAATACGCTCGAGCAGGCGGGTGACCGTGGATTCGTTGTTGAGCATGAACGGCAGCACGAGGCCGAGGTCGTAGCCGTCTGCGATCAGGTCGACGGGGCGCTCGGTGAGGATCACGTCGAGCGTCACCTTGGGATGCGCGCGCTTGAAACTGGCGATGAGCGGCACGAGGCGATTGACGGTGGCCGTGGTGTGCGCGACCAGACGCAGCACGCCGCTGGCTTCGCGCGTTTGCACCGTGGCGTCGGCCTCGAGAGCGTCGAGGTCGTCGAGCACGCGGCAGCAACCGTCATAGAAGCGCTCGGCTGCCTCGGTGAGCGACACCGCGCGCGTGCTGCGATGAAAGAGCCGGTTGCCAAGGCGCTTTTCGAGCCGCGCGATCGCGCGCGAGACGACGGGTGTGGTGAGGCTGTGCATGTCCGCGGCGCGCGTGAAGCTGCGCGCCTCGACGACTGAGCGGAAGATCCGCAGGCTGTCGATGTAGTCCATGGTCGTGAGAGCAAATGGGGTTGGCGTAGCTTAACACCGGGAAATGAGACCGGCCCGTGCACGATGATGGACGGCGATTGGCTCGACGCCGCTGCGCTGCGGCAGCGCGTCATGCTGTTGCCAGGCCGTATCGTCAGAACTGCGCGGTGGCCTGTACGCCGACCGTGAATCGCGCGGTCGGGAATCCGCTGGGCTTGTAGATGGGCGTCCCGGCGAACAGGTCATAGCTGAAGCCCGCATACTTCGCCGGTACGCTCCCACGGATGCCGATCACCGCGCCGGCAAGCTGGGTGCCTGCGAGGAACGCCGTGCCCGGCCCGAACACATGGCCGTAGTCGATGCCCGCGTAGAGCGTCTGCCCCGTCTGGAACATGGGCCATTGCAGCTCGTTGCGCCAGTAAAAACCTCGCTCGGCCGCGAGCATCGTGTTGCCGTCGAAGCCGCGCACGGTGTAGCGACTGCCGATGCTCAGGTCGTCGATATAGAACAGCGTGTCGTTGGTGAACTGGCCGTGAACGGTTCCCACGTAGGCGAAACGCTGTGATCCGATGGCAAAAGGCACCGATAGGTTGGCGTCGAGCACCGCCATGTGGAAGCGGTAGGTGGGGCCGTCCGGGTACGGGTCCGGCGTCGCACCGAAACCGCCAATGCCCTGGCGGTAGGCTAGCATGCCGTCGAACTGCGCCGCGCCAAAGTAGTGGCGGTTGGTCAGGCCAAGCTCGATGAACGTGTTGTTGCGCGCCTGCGTAGGGATCTCCGCGTCATCTATGAAGCTCTCGCCGAAGCGCTTCGATAGCTGGAAAAAGGCACCGCTCACATCGTTCTGGCTGCGGGAGATCACGCGCGCGAGACGCAACGCCGCTGTTTGCGAATTGCCGCTGGATACGAATACATCGCCACCCGTTCCTGCGATGGGCTGGTAGTAGGTGTTCGTGTTAGCCGAAAGCGTGGCGGTCCAGTAGCCCCAGGGGATCGAGTACGAGCCGTTGAAGCCGTGCGAGCCGAGCGACTTGTTGCCGAACGAGAGGTCCTGGTTCGCGCCGACCGTGAAGATATCGTTCAGCCCAAGCGGGTTGTCGATGCCAACGCTCACATTGCCTTGCCACTTGCCGGTGGCGTCGGCGCCGGAGTTGTCTACCGAGACAACGAACGTCCACGGCTTCCTGCGCTTTACGGTCACAACCACGTCACTCTCGCCGGGCGTGTCCGTTGGCTCGATCTGCATGTCGGCGTCCTGGCTGGCGATGCGCTTCATCTGCTCCAGACCCTGCTCGAGATCACGCAGGTTCAACAGGTCGCCGCTGCGCGTCGGAAAGGCGGTCTTCCACGTAGCCCACAGCGACGGATCGGCAAGCTTCACCTGAC
>DATBXG010000048.1:0-6270 GCA_036514415.1 Paraburkholderia sp. | reverse complement strand
GGGCTTGTTCCTGAACACGCGGCCGGAGAGATCGTAGGTGGAGCCGTGGCACGGGCACAGGAAGCCGCCCGGCCAGTTTTCGGGCAGGTTCGGCTGCGGGCCAGTCTGGAAACGCGGCGTGGGCGTGCAACCCAGATGCGTGCACACCGCGACGGCCACGAGAATGTTCCTGTGCTCGGCGCGTGACCGGAACGCGTTCTTGCAGTAATCGGGCTCCGGCATCGAGAACGGATTCCTTGTTTGCGGATCGGCGAGTTCGCTGTCGGCCTTCTGGACCTCGGCGAGCATCTGGTCGGTGCGGTTGAAAATCCACACGGGCTTGCCGCGCCAGGCCACCGTCATCATCTCGCCCGGCTTGAGATTGCCGATGTCGACTTCGACGGGCGCGCCGGCCGCCTTCGCTCGTTCGGAAGGCGCAAACGAACCTGCGAAAGGTATGACCGCGGCCACGCCGCCCACGCCGCCTGCCACCGATGCCGCAATCAGCCAGGTTCGGCGGCTGCTGTCGACACGTTCGTCTTCCTGGACTTGCATGACATTCCTCTTTTCTGAATTAGTTTTTTAGGCCTCGTCCATTGGCGCGAGAGAGCGCTACTGGCGTCCCTCGCGAAGCCCTGAAATGTAGTCGGCCACCGCCTTGATCTCGCCGTCCGAGAGACGCGATGCAATGGCATGCATCGGTGCGCTGTTGTCGCGCGCGCCCGGCCCCTGGCCGAATGCCGTCAACTGCGCAACGGTATATCCCGCCCACTGCCCGGAGAGGCGCGGATACAGCGCGGGAATGCCCTGCCCCGACGGCCCGTGGCAACCCGCGCACGCCGGCACGCCCTTTGCCGCAATGCCGCCCCGATAGATGCTTTGCCCGAGCGCGAGCGTGTCCTTGTCATGTGCGTACCCGGGCTGCGGGCTCTGCGCTGCGAACCAGGCGGCGACATCCACGACCTGCTGACCGGAAAGCATGCCGGCCATGCCCGCCATGATCGGGTTATTGCGGGCCGGCTGGCCGCCGCCGGACGGCGCCTTGAAATCGCCTAGCTGTTTGACGAGATACCCGGCATGCTGCCCCGCGAGCTTCGGATACGTGTCGGCTGCACTGTTGCCATCGGCACCGTGGCACGCCGCGCACACCTGCGCGGCAACGGCCTGGCCGCGACCGGCGTCGGGCGTGCTCACTTGCGCCGCGTGCGCCGCATGCGCGAAAGCGGCCCACCCCGCAACACCCATGGTCACTTGAAGCGTCACCCAAACCTTGCGCATTCGATTCATTCGCACGTCCTGTTCTGTTTTGTAGGGGTGAGAGGTTCCGCAACGCGCGAAGGCGGCGCGGTGTTCGCGGCCCGCGTGCTGGCGCGCTCAGGAACTTCGAGCTTGATCGGAATGTAATATCCGTCCTTGCCAATTGGAGTAAGCGGCAGTTTTTCCTTTTCGCGCCGTTTTCTTTCTTTCGCGAGCGGGGGGCAACTATGCCCGTCGTAGTACATCACCATGCAATCGAGGCAGAGCATGCATTCCATCTGGTCGATCCGCCCTTTTTCGTCGATCGCCAATGAACCGCAGCCCGTTGCGCAAGCGTGGCAAGTCGTGCACTCAGGCTTGCGCCGCAATTTGAGGAAGCGCAGGCGCCCCGGCAGCGCGAGACTCGCGCCGAGTGGGCACAGATACTTGCAGAACGGCCGCTCGACGAAGATCGATGCACCCACAACAATCGTCCAGAACAACACGAACGGCCACGAGCGGTTGAGCACGCCGACAAGGAACGTCGTCTTGAACGGCTCGATCTCGGCGAGCTTTTCGGCCCACGGCATGGAGAGGAACGATACAGCGAGCAGCACGGCGAATACCGCATACTTGAGCTTGCGCAGCCGGTTGTGCCAGCGCATCGGCAGCTTGCGCTGCAGCTTCTTCAGACCGGTTGCGCGCGCGAGCTTGTAAAGCATCTCCGACATCGAGCCGAAAGGACACATCCAGCCGCAAAACAGGCCGCGCCCCCACACGATCACCGTCACCGCGATCACGATCCAGAAGACGAAAATGAACGGATCGGAGAGGAAGAGCGACAGATTCCAGCCGCCGAACAGCGAGTGAATGAACGTGAGCACCTGCGTGATGGACGGCTGCGCCATCTCGTGCCAGCCCGCGAAGCCCACCGCGATCAGCCAGCTCGCGGTCTTTGGCCAGGAAACCCAGCGTTTGTCGGCCCGTTTCGCCTTGCGTACCCAGCGGTCGCGCGTCGCGAAGAACAGCATGACCGCCAGCGCCCAGCCAACGAACACGCCGATCTCCACCTTCTTGCCGTTCCATGCGTTCCACCAGGCGGGCGTCTCCTCTTCAACCTTCGGACGACCGCCCTCGAGAAAGCGCGCCGGCAGCCAATATGGCGAGTTGAATGCGGAAAAGCGCTTTGCACCGGTTTCCTTGTCGATCTTGTGCCCGAGGAACACGAATTTCCACGGATAGGCCGCGCTGAATTTCGAGCTGCGTACGATGAAGATGCCCGTCTCGTTGAAGGCCGGCGCGCCGCTCGCCTGCAACGAATAGAGGTTCAGATAGTCGGAGTCCTTGAACGTGAAGGCGTTGATTCCCTGCCGGACCTGGATGCGATCGTAGATTCCACCGCGCACGAAGCCCGACCCTTTGAACGATTCGGTGCCATTGGCCACGACGAATAGCGCATGCTCCCCAGGCTCGAGCCGGTTCATGAGCTGCGCGTAGTCGTAGTCGCCGAGAATGCTCTTGCCGATCGCGGGCGCGTTCAGGTAGCCGTAGTAGAGGTCGAGATACGGCGAGCCGCTGTCCGCCTCGCCAACGTCGCCCGCATGGATCACGAGATGCTGGACCGCTCCCATATCCACGAGCGCGCCCCACCCGTAGCGCGCGTCGAGCGGCAGCAGTTTGGCCTGCGGCAGGACCGCGTCCTTCACGATGCCGACCTGGCTGGCGACCGCCACCGCGCAGCGCGAGATCAGCTGGTTCTCGGCAATGGCGGTGACCGTCGCGCCCGAGATCGCGTCGAGGCTCGCACTGCCCGCGCTGCTTTGCCCGATTTCGAAGCGCGCGCCAGCGAACCTGCCGACATACTGCCGGAGAAATCCAAGCAACTTGCTTTCGGGAATGCCGACCAGCAGGATCGGCTCGCTGTGCTTGAGCACCCTGACGCCGGTGATCACGCCTTTCGTGTCCATGCCGATCAGCGTGACGATCGGCTTGCCCGAGTAGCCCTGAATGTCGACGATATCGGTCGACAGGAATACATAGCCCTTGAGCACGCGCGCGTGCCCGTCGTTCTGGTAGGCCTCGACGTACGGCGGGCTGCCCTTGCGCACCGAGAACTGATTTGCGCCTGGCAGCACGCCCGCGCAGTCGGTCCACTTGCACATCTCGGGCTGGCTGAACAGTTCGTCTGGCAGTTCCTGCTCGTAGATCGAAGCGAAGACCGGGTGGGTCACCGCGAAAAAGAGCACGAACAGCAAGATCCGGAACGATGCTTTCATTTTTGTCGCTTTGAGGGGGCCGCCTGGAATCACACGGCTTCGACACGCTTAGTCATCCGAAACGTGCCGCAACGGCGAAGACTGCCTCGACGCCGCGCCGTTCGCCTGACCCCGGCCGGCACGGCGTCGCCGCTCATGTCACTGGATCTTCGAGACCATGAAGTCGACCGCCGCTTTCACCTCGTCGTCCTTCAGGCTCGGATTGCCGCCGCGCGACGGCATCATCCCGTTGTTTCCGGTAAAGCCCTCGAGCGCGTGCTTGTACAACGTCGGCTTGCCCTTCGCGATGCGCGGCGCCCAGTCCCCCTTGTTGCCGAGAATCGGCGCACCGCCCGCGCCCGTCTGGTGGCACATGAAGCAGACGCTTTTGAACACCTTCTCGCCGCCGGCAGTCGGCACGCTGGCGGCTACCTTGATGAAGCCCGACGACGCCGACACACCCGGGTCGACCGCCACGACGCCGATGGGCGCAATCGATTTGGGCGTCGCGCTGCTCACTTGCGAAGCGGCGCCGCTCTTGTCACACGCAGCGAGACCGAGGACGAGGGAAAATGCTATGGCTGCGATCAACGGCTTACGATTTTTCATGGTCATTCCTTGTTCAGGGGTTTCAGGATTCGTCGCTCAGCGCTTCGGACAGCTCGTGCGCGAGCGGGGCGTCAAAGCCCAGCAGCGGCTGCGCAAGCAGCCGGCTGATCAGCATGCGAACGTTGCACCACGGCTCGGCGCCCGGTTCGCTGACCGGATCGTCGACAGCCCGGCCGTCGGGCGTATGAAGGTGGTTCGGAAACGTGCCGAGCGTGCGGTGCAGCGGCGCCGTGTCGATGCACATCGCAGCTTCGCCCCAGCACCAGCGCATCGCGTATTCGCTCGGGCCGGCAATCCGCAGCGTCAGTTCGACGCCATTGGTCAGGCTCAATTCGAGCGCGTCGCGGCAAAGCGTGACCGACGCCAGTTGCGTGGCGTCGAACGTCGCCTCGATCTGCTCTTTCAATTCGATATGCAGCATGGTCAAACTCCCGTGGCCAGCAAGTCGCGCAGTTGTTCGCGAATGACCTCGCGTGTGTCCGCAAGCGTCTTCGCGCCCAGGTAATGCTCATACGCCGGGTGCTCGTCGACTCGGCCGGCCGTAATCAGTGCAAGCAGCGTCGCCTCGTCGCCCGCGCGGTATCTGTCGAGAATGCGCTTGCGGTCCTCGCGCAGGTCATAGAGCACGCGGCTCAGTGCATCGATCTGCTGGGCGGCCTCTGAAGGCACGTTTTGAAAGAAGCGTGTCATCTCTGTTTCCTTACATGTTCTGGTCCTTGACCACTCCGCCATCGGTCGTCGCCATATCGCTCGTGATCTGGTTGAAGTGATACAGCTTGCCGCCTTCGGACTTCGCGAATTGCCCGGCATCGCTCTCCCTGGCGAATGAGACGAAGGTCTGTCCCATTGCGCCCAGCTTCTTCGAGCCAACCACGTAGATCGCCTGAGTTGCGTCGATCCAGTGGCCTTCCGGGTGCCGCCAGTCAGCCGCACCCATGTCCTGCACGTACATCGCGCTGACCTTGCGGTCGTGCTCCGGGCGCAGATAGACCGAAAAGAGCCCGAGCGTGTCGCAGAAGAAGTCCGCATGTCCGTCCGCATAGAGCATTTGCGCCTTCGGCCCCGGGTACTCCTTGAGACTCATGCCGTCGAGCACGCTGACTGTCGAATCGCTGATCTCCTGCGGCGCGGGCAGCGCATGCGACGCGTTCTGGCAGCCGGCCGCAAGCCCGATGGCGAGCGCGGTGACCGCCATCGCGGCGATCGTCTTGAATGAGTGTCGGTTCATCGATTGAATCTCCAGGCGGCGAGACCGAGCGGCGCCGCAATCCAGGCGAGCATGACGGGAACGAGAAAGAGCGGTTGGGCGAGCCCGGCCGGAAACACGCTCACGAGGCCATACATCGTGCGCAAGTCGCCCGGGCCGAAGATGTTCAGGATCCGGAAGACGTCGGACGGATTGAGCATGAGGAGCACGGGAAACATGGGGCCAAGCGCCGCGCCGCCCGTGAGCACCAGTGCGCCGAGCAACAGCAGGTCGTACACGAGCACGAAGAAGAACCACAGCGCGATCGCGACGCCGCTCGCCGAGGTGCGGCTCGCACAAAACACCGAAGCGGATACCGCGAGGCTCAAAAAAACCCAGCCGAGCAGCACGGCGCTGACGACGAACCCGGCGTACTTGTACCAGTCGGCAGCGGGCGCACGCACCGCGATCACGATGCCAGCGAGACCGAAGCCCGCGAGCGTCGCGCACGTCAGCGCCGCCGCGAGCCCCGCATACTTGCCGAGCAGGAGTTCGACGCGGGTGACCGGATACGACAACAACAGATTCAGCGTGCCCCGTTCGCGCTCGCCCACGAGCGCATCGAACCCGAGTATCAGCGCGATCAGCGGGAGCAGATAGATCGTGAGGCTGACGAGACTCGCGATCAGCGCCTCGACACCGTGAAAGCCAACGGCGCCCTGCGTGGCCGCGCCGAAATACGAAGTGGCCAGCGTGAACACGCCAAACACCAGCGAAACGGCGAGCACCCAGCGATTGCGGATACGATCGCGGAATTCCTTTCCGGCGATCACGCGGATTTGAGTCCAGGACGAGCAAATAGCGAGGCTCATGCGGCCCTACCTTTGTAAGTGCTGTTTCGACAGTGCCTGACAGAAGCATTCCGTTGCGCAAGAATGTGGGTCAGGCGGCGAGAGGGGATGGTTTTCATGCTGGCTGCCCTCCATGGCTCAGGTGGCGTATCCC
>DATBXG010000047.1:0-2778 GCA_036514415.1 Paraburkholderia sp. | reverse complement strand
TCTCGCGCTTTGCCTGGTAGCGCGAGCCCGCGCCACCGTCGAAGCCGTCATACGACGGGGCCTGCAGAAACAGCGTTTTCATGAGATGAGTGCTCCCGGTACCCTTTTTTTGTTCGGGTGATGGTTGATGTGACATTCGATAAATAGTCGGCGCTTAACAACGCAAAAAGCGACGCAATGAGTGACGCACGGAGCGGCCGCGAACGGCGAATACGCTCAGCGAGCGTCCGATCCCTCGACGGCAGGCCGCCTCGCGCTCGCGGGCCTGGTCATGGCGGAAGGCGCTTCGGCCTCGGGATTGGCGACGCTCACGCGCACGCCGCGCCAGATCACGTGCGAGCCGAACGCGGCGGAAAGCCACTGCAGGGCCAGCAGCACGTCGCGCAGCGGCACGAGCGGCAAATCGCGCCAGAACGCGCGCCAGCTTACGCTTGCGCGCGCGTGCAGGATCAAACGTGCAATGATACCTCCAGCCGTGGCCGTGGCCAGTGCAGCCAACGCCGCGCGCGTCGCCGCGCAGGCGCCGACCCCCGCTCCTGCCGCGATCAGGCCATAGAAGAGCGCGCCCAGCACGATCCACGGCGTCGGGAACGTAATGAATAGCGAAGCGAAGCCCGCCGGATTCACCGAGCGGATCGTGCGCAGCCAGCGCGTCTCGCGCAGCCAGAGCGAGCCGAAGGTGGGCTCGATCACGTCGGTGGCGACGACCACCGGCGCGAGCACCGTCGCGAGGCCGTGATCGCGCGCGTAACGGGCGAGCAGATAGTCGTCGGCGAGGCAGTCCTTGAGCGCCGCAAAGCCGCCGATGCGTTCAAGTGTCGCGCGCGAAAGCGCGAGCGTCGCGCCGAAGCCGAAGGCGCGCGAGCCCGTGGAATGCGCGACCCGCACCGAGGGCGCGAACCATTCGTTGATGAAGAGCGCGCCCACGCGCGGCCAGAAGCCGCCGATGCTGCGCGCGCTGTAGAGACACGTCACGACGCCCACGTCCGGGTCGGCGAGCGGCGCGGTGACGATCTCGAGATAGTCGGGCTCGACCGCGATATCGCTGTCGGCAACCACGATCGCGTCATAGCGCGCGCGCGCCGCGAGATTGATGAGATTGCTCACCTTGAGATTGCTGCCGTGCACGCGCGGGTCGATCACGAGTTCGATATCGTGACCGGGATACGCTGCCTGCAGGCGGCGCACGACGGCAATGGCAGGATCCGCCGGCGACGACACGCCGAACAGCAACTGAAAGCGCGGATGCCGCTGCTCGCAGAAGGTGGCGAGATTCTCATAGAGGCGCGGCTCGGCGCCGCACAGGGGCTTGAGCACGCTCACGGATTGCGGTTGCGCACGGCGCGCACGACGCGCGGCCTCGCGCACGAGCGCCGCCGAGCCCAGACGCGGCATGGTGAGCGCGGCAACGAGGCCGTAAAAGGCGGCCACGCCGCACAGCGCGACCACGAGCCAGACGAGCGCGGGCCAAGGCGTCAGCAGGCCGAATACGAGCGGCGCCGTCATGCCACGCCGCCTTGCCGGGTCGTGCGGGCGAACCCGCCTGTACCACTGTCAGGGCCATTGGCGCGCCTGGCGCCCCTGCTGCTGTCGAGCGAGCCGACCCGGATGCGATTGCCGCCGGCAGCGCGCAAGGCGTAATGCTCCTGCGTTGCGCCGACCGGAGCTAGCGTATCGCCACTTACCATTTCCCTGCCCTGAGAATTCAGAAAATAAAACGCGCATCGTAGCCATCTCGGCCAAATGGAGGCCAGAAACCGAAGCATTGATGCCGGTTTACATGATGCGACGCAAATTGAATGAAGAATGGATCGAGCAATAACCTGATCACATGTGCTTGCCAAGCCTGGTCGTTCCCCGATTCAACCGAAAAATTGTAGCAGCAAGATCCGTCAGTTGCTTCCGATAACCCCAGGAAAATGCGTTTCCAAACCTGCAAAACGGTAACTATTCCAGCTATTCAACGGCTGGCTTCCAGAGTCTTTCTGCCTCGAAAAAAGTCAGCAAGTATATCGTAATGTGTTATTAACTATTTTGAATTAAACCGCGCCCATAGAGGTTTAAATAACAATTATTCTCGCCAATGTTCAGATCCCGCGCCTTCCTCTGATGGTCAGTCGCGCCTGAAACCACGCCGCCTGCATGGGTTCCCGGAAGTCGCCAGCACGAACGAAACTGCTTTGGCACAATGGCCGCACCTTGCGACTGCCTTGCGGCCGGATGCCGGCGCACCGCACACACGTCGCTGCCCCCATTCGAGGCCTCGCGCTATTCCATGATCCCCTTTTCCGTACTCGACCTCTCGCCCATTCCGGCCGGCTCGCATGCCGGCGCCGCCCTGCGCAACACGCTCGACCTCGCCCAGCACGCCGAACGCTGGGGCTACCAGCGCTTCTGGCTCGCCGAGCATCACAACATGACGGGTATTGCCAGCGCGGCGACCTCGGTGGTGATCGGCTACGTGGCGGGCGGCACGCAAAGCATCCGCGTGGGCTCGGGCGGCATCATGCTGCCGAACCATGCCCCGCTCGTGATCGCCGAGCAGTTCGGCACCCTCGAAGCGCTCTACCCGGGCCGCATCGACCTCGGCCTCGGCCGCGCGCCGGGCACCGACCAGACTACGGCGCGCGCGCTGCGCCGCGATTTGCAGGGCAGCGCCGACAGCTTCCCCGACGACGTGGCCGAGCTACAGCGCTATTTCGGCGCCCCCGTAGAGGGCCAGCGCGTGCGCGCGGTGCCTGGCGCGGGCCTTGACGTGCCGCTCTATATCCTCGGCTC
>DATBXG010000046.1:0-6546 GCA_036514415.1 Paraburkholderia sp. | reverse complement strand
GCCCGCCGCGCTCGTCGCCGCGCTGGAGGCCGTGCCGGTCAGCCCGAACGCCGCCAGCATGCGCAGCGGATACCAGACAAAACCCCATACGGATGCGCCAATCATGATCGCGAGCGTCGGCCAGGCGGCGCGCAGGCCCGTGCTCTGGCTCATCGCTCGCGCTTCCCTTGGCCTGGCCGCGCGTTGGCGGCACCTGCGTCGCTCTTCGAAAATCTCATGCTTTTCCTTTGTCTCGTCGTCCGGAGCCCACTGGCGGCGCCGCAGCGCGATCTGGCCGGCGCCCGCAGCCACAGCAGCGCCACGCTATAATCCACCGCTTGAAGTCGCAAGGCCGCGCTGTCGTATTTTTTCACCCAGCCCGGCACCTCGGGCTAACGGCAGACCACGGGCAAACCGCAGGCACAAAGCGGGCAGACAGCGAGCCCGCAACGGACCCACGCCTGCTGCCAATCCCGCGCGCCGCGCCTTCCGTCTTTTACCCACGCCTGTCCGCCGCCCAAGTGAATCCGCTACTCGACACCCTTCAGTCCTATCCCTTCGAAAAGCTGCGCGTGCTCTTCAAGGACGTCACGCCGAACGCCGGCCTGCGCCATATCAGCTTTGGGATCGGCGAGCCGAAACACCCGACGCCCGCACTGATCCGCGACGCCATCGTGGCATCGCTCGACGGCCTCTCGTCGTACCCTGCCACGGCGGGCACGCCCGCGCTGCGCGAGTCGATTGCGAACTGGGTGAAGGCGCGCTACGGGCTGCCGGCCATCGACGCGAGCACGGAAATCCTGCCCGTCTCGGGCTCGCGCGAGGCGCTCTTCGCCCTTGCGCAGGCGGTGATCGACCCGACGGCGGGCGTGAAAGACCCGGCAAAGCGGGCGATCGTACTCTGCCCGAACCCTTTCTACCAGATCTATGAAGGCGCCGCGCTGCTGGGCGGCGGCGAGCCGTATTTCGTGAACAGCGATCCGGCCCGCAACTTCGCCTGCGACTATTCGCAGGTTCCCGAAGCGGTCTGGGCGCGCACGCAACTGCTCTACGTGTGCTCGCCGGGCAATCCGACCGGCGCCGTGATCACGCTCGACGACTGGCGCGAGCTGTTCGCGCTCTCGGACCGCTACGGCTTCGTGATCGCCTCCGACGAGTGCTACTCGGAGATCTACTTCGACGAAGCGAACCCGCCGCTCGGCGGCCTCGAGGCGGCGCACAAGCTGGGCCGCGGATTCGAGCGCCTCGTCATGCTGTCGAGCCTCTCGAAGCGCTCGAACGCGCCGGGCATGCGCTCGGGCTTCGTGGCCGGCGATGCCGCCATCCTCAAGCAGTTCCTCCTGTACCGCACCTATCACGGCTCGGCCATGTCGCCCGTGTGGCAGTCCGCCAGCATCGCCGCATGGGGCGACGAGGCGCACGTGCGCGCGAACCGCGCGAAATACGTGCAGAAGTTCTCGACGGTGACGCCCATGCTCGCCGACGTGCTCGACGTGAAGCTGCCCGACGCCGCCTTCTACCTCTGGGCCAACGTCGCGCGCACCGGCCTGTCGGACACCGCGTTCGCCCAGCGCCTCTACGCCGACTATAATGTGACAGTTCTGCCCGGCTCGTTCCTCGCGCGCGAGGCGCATGGCACGAATCCGGGCAAAGACTTCGTCCGCATGGCGCTCGTCGCCGACGTCGAGGAGTGCATCGAGGGCGCGCAGCGCATCGTCGAGTTCTGCCGCTCGCTCAAACCGTAAAGCCTTCCCGTGCGCGCCGGGGTCCTGCACCCCGTTGCGCGCAACGCCGCTTTCAACCATCAATCTCACGAAATCACCACCATGTCGCAACAACTTCAGCAGATCATCGACACCGCCTGGGAAAATCGCGCCGACTTCTCGCCCAAGTCGGCCCCGAACGACGTGCGTGAAGCCGTCGCCCACGTCATCGCCGAGCTGGACAAAGGCGCGCTGCGCTGCGCCGAGAAGAAGGACGGCGACTGGGTCGTCAACCAGTGGGTGAAAAAGGCCGTGCTGCTGTCGTTCCGCCTCGAAGACAACGCGCCGATGCCCGCCGGCGGCTACAGCCAGTTCTATGACAAGGTGCCCTCGAAGTTCGCCAGCTACACGGCTGAAGACTTCGCCGCGGGCGGCTTCCGCGTCGTGCCGCCGGCCATCGCGCGCCGCGGCTCGTTCATCGCGAAGAACGTCGTGCTGATGCCGTCGTACACCAACATCGGCGCATATGTCGACGAAGGCACGATGGTCGATACGTGGGCCACGGTCGGTTCGTGCGCGCAGATCGGCAAGAACGTGCACCTCTCGGGCGGCGTGGGCATTGGCGGCGTGCTGGAGCCGCTGCAGGCCAATCCGGTCATCATCGAAGACAACTGCTTCATCGGCGCGCGCTCGGAAGTCGTGGAAGGCGTGATCGTCGAGGAGAACTCGGTCATCTCGATGGGCGTGTACCTCGGCCAGTCGACCAAGATTTACGACCGCGAAACCGGCGAGATCTCGTACGGCCGCATCCCGGCGGGCTCGGTCGTGGTCGCGGGCAATCTGCCTTCGAAGGACGGCACGCATAGCCTGTACTGCGCCGTGATCGTCAAGAAGGTCGACGCGAAGACCCGCGCCAAGGTCGGCCTGAACGAGCTGCTGCGAGGCGACTGATGGCGAGGGCTGCCAAAACCGTCGTCTACGGCATTCCGAACTGCGACACCGTGAAGAAGGCCCGCGTATGGCTCGAAGATCACGGCGTCGAGTTCGAATTCCACGACTTCAAGAAGGCGGGCGTCTCGAATGCGCTGGTGCAGGACTGGCTGAAGGACGTGCCGCTGGATCAGCTCATCAACAAGCGCGGCACGACCTGGCGCGGCCTGTCCGACGTGCACAAGGCCGAGGCCGACACGACCGCTGGCGCGATCGCGCTGATGATCCACAAGCCGTCGATCATCAAGCGGCCCGTGGTCGTGGTGAACGGCCGCGTGAAGACGCTCGGCTTTTCCGCCGACCAGTATGCGGAGCTGTTCGCTTGAGCGCCGCCTGAGACCGGTGTGCCCCGCGTGACGTACCGCGGGTGCGCGCAGTCATGACAAGTTGTTGCCGGCCCCTGCTCCAACAGCGGCGCCGGCATTTTTATTGAAAGTGGTCTTTTTATGTCCGCCACCCTCGCCCTTACCGAAGCCCTGATCGCGCGCGCGTCCGTCACGCCCGACGACCAGCACTGCCAGCGCATCATGACCGAACGCCTCAGTGCGCTCGGCTTCGCGTGCGAAACCATCGAATCCAATGGCGTGACGAACCTGTGGGCCGTCAAGCGCGGCACGGCGGGCACGCAAGGCCCGCTGCTCGCCTTCGCGGGCCACACCGACGTCGTGCCGACCGGCCCCATCGAGCAATGGCGCTCGCCGCCGTTCCAGCCCTCGCACCGCGACGGCGTTCTCTACGGCCGCGGCGCCGCCGACATGAAGACCTCGCTCGCAGCCTTCGTGGTGGCGAGCGAAGAGTTCGTGGCGGCGCACCCGCAGCATCGCGGCGCGATCGCCTTTCTCATCACGAGCGACGAGGAAGGCCCGGCCACCGACGGCACCGTGAAGGTCGTCGAGGCGCTGCAGGCGCGCGGCGAGAAGATGGATTACTGCATCGTGGGCGAGCCCACTTCGACGAATACGCTCGGCGACTGCGTGAAGAACGGCCGCCGCGGCTCGATGTCGGGCAAGCTCGTCGTGAAGGGCGTGCAGGGCCATATCGCCTATCCGCATCTCGCGAAGAACCCGGTGCATCTGCTAGCGCCTGCGCTCGCCGAACTCGTCGCCGAAAAGTGGGACGACGGCAACGAATACTTCCCGCCCACCACGTGGCAGGTGTCGAACCTGCACAGCGGCACGGGCGCAAGCAATGTGATTGCGGGCCACGCCGACGTGATGTTCAACTTCCGCTTCTCGACCGCGAGCACGGTGGAAGGCCTGCAACAGCGCGTGCACGCGATCCTCGACAAGCACGGCCTCGAATATGACCTGCACTGGAGCGTGAGCGGCCTGCCCTTCCTCACGCCGCGTGGCGCACTCTCGAACGCGCTCGAAAAGGCGATTCACGACGAAACCGGCGTGAGCGCGGAGCTTTCGACCACGGGCGGCACGTCGGACGGCCGCTTCATCGCACGCATGTGCGAGCAGGTGGTGGAATTCGGGCCGCCCAACGCCAGCATCCACAAGATCGATGAGCATATCGAAGTGAAATTCATCGATCCGCTCAAGAACGTGTACCGCCGCGTGCTCGAACAGCTGATCGCCTGACCGGCCGACTGCCCAACCGCCCGAACGAATACGCTCTGGAGTCCAGAACATGACCCATCCGCTAGCCACCACCTTTGCCACCGTGCGCGACCTGCTGCGCTATGGCGTCTCGCGCTTTTCGGCTGCGCAACTCGCGTTCGGCCACGGCTCGAACAACGCGTACGACGAAGCCGCGTACCTGATCCTGCATACGCTGCATCTGCCGCTCGACCTGCTCGACCCGTTTCTCGACGCGCGCCTCACGACCGAGGAAGTCGACAAGGTGCTCGGCGTGATCGAGCGGCGCGCGACCGAGCGCGTGCCGGCCGCCTACATCACGCAGGAAGCGTGGATGCACGGCCTGCGCTTCTACGTGGATGAGCGCGTGATCGTGCCGCGCTCGTTCATCGGCGAGCTGCTCGAAGACGGCCTGCAGCCGTATGTGGAAGATCCCGAGCAAGTGAGCGCCGTGCTGGAGCTGTGCACCGGCTCCGCGAGCCTCGCGATTCTCGCGGCGCATGCGTTCCCGAACGCCGACGTCGACGCCGTCGATCTCTCCGCGCCCGCGCTCGAAGTCGCGCATCGCAACGTGCACGAGCATGGTCTCGACGAGCGCATTGCCCTCTTCGAAGGCGACCTGTACGCGCCGCTGCCCGAGCGCCGCTACGACGTGATCATCACGAACCCGCCGTACGTGAACGCCGCTTCGATGAAGGCGCTGCCGCCCGAGTACCAGCACGAGCCGGAAATGGCGCTCGCGGGCGGCGCGGACGGCATGGACATCGTGCGCCGCATCATCAAGGATGCACGCAACTGGCTCACCGACGACGGCGTGCTGGTGATCGAGATCGGCAACGAGCGCGAGAACGTCGAAGCCGCGTTCGGTGGCCTCGATCTCGTCTGGCTCTCGACGAGCGCCGGCGACGATCAGGTCTTCCTGATCCAGGCCTGCGACCTGCCGGTCTGATCGTCCTGTGCGAGCGAGCCGCGGCGCCTGTGCGCCGTGTCTCGCCGCGTGTCGGACTGGGACGATAGCCGTCGTCGCAGCGGGTTCGGTAAGATTGACCCCTCCGGCCGTGCGCCTCCCGGCGCGGGCCGGCTGTGCGTCAGGCCCAAGGGAGCGTCCCACGCATCTATGCCATTCGACTGGTCACACCTCGGCACGCTGCTCGCGATCATCCACTTGCTGGGGCTGATCGCGGCATGCCACGCCATCCTCAACACGCGCACCTCGCAGGGTGCGATCGCCTGGGCCGTCTCCCTCGCGGCGATGCCCTACCTCACGCTCGTCCCGTATCTCTTTCTCGGCCGCAGCAAGTTCGCGGGCTACGCCGACGCAAGGCGCCTGCGCAACGAAACATTGCGCTCACGCGCCCATGCGCCCGAATGGGACAAGCTCGTTTCCGCCGGCGAATGGTCGGCCGACGAGCTGGGCGTCCGTGTGATCCGCACGTTTGCGCGCCTGGGCGGCATGCCGCTCGTACCCGGCAATGCAGTGCGCACGCTCGTCAATGGAGAGGCGACCTTCTCGGCCATCTTCGATGCGATCGAACGCGCCCGGCATTACGTGATCGTGCAGTTCTTCATCGTGCGCGCCGACGCGCTCGGCGACATCCTCAAGGACGTGCTGCTCGACTGCGCGAAGCGCGGCGTGCGCGTGTACTTTCTCTACGACAGCATCGGCTCGTTCGACCTGCCCTCCAGCTACGTGCACGAGCTGCAGGACGCCGGCGTGGAAGTGCATCCGTTCTCCACGAAGCGCCACTTCGTCAACCGCTTCCAGCTCAACTTCCGCAACCACCGCAAGATCGTCGTGGTGGACGGCAAGCATGCGTTCGTGGGCGGCCACAACGTGGGTATCGAATACCTCGGCGCGAATCCGCGACTCTCGCCCTGTCGCGACACGCATATCGAACTGCGCGGGCCGGCTGTCGCGAACGTCCAGTTCGCCTTCACCGAGGACTGGTACTGGGCCACCCAGCAGTTGCCCGGCTGCGAGCCGCCCACGGTCACGCCGCAGGAAGGCGACGACATGTACTGCCTCGTCATGCCCACCGGCCCGGCCGACCGCCAGGAAACCTGCTCGCTCTTTTTCGTCGAGGCGATCAACGCCGCGAAAAAGCGCGTGTGGATCACGACGCCCTACCTCGTGCCCGACGAAGCCGTCTTCTCGGCGCTGCGCCTCGCGGTGCTGCGCGGCGTGGACGTGCGCATCATGATTCCGAGCCGGCGCGACCACTACGTGGTGTTCGAGGCGTCCATGCTATACGCCTTCGATGCCGTGCGCGCGGGCATCCGCATCTTTCGCT
>DATBXG010000045.1:0-3289 GCA_036514415.1 Paraburkholderia sp. | reverse complement strand
CCCCGTTGTGTGCCGCCCGCCGAGGACAAGAAGCGTTACGAAAAACCCAGTTGTTGCGCCGTCGCGTCGATGGCTTTCTTTGCCTTCGACACGATTTCGTCGATCTCGCCGCGCGTGATGACGAGCGGCGGCGAGAGCAGCATGCGATCGCCCGTGGCGCGCATGACGAGATTGCCGTTGAAGCAGAAGTCGCGGCAGATCGTGCCCACGTCGCCACCGTTCGCGAAGCGCTTGCGCGACTTCGGGTCTTCGGCGAGCTGCAGGCCCGCCACGAGACCTGTGCCCGAGATGTCGCCGATGATCGGATGATTGGCGAAGGTCTCGCGCAGCCGTTGCTGGAAGTACGGGCCGGTGTCGTTCTTCACGCGCGTGACGATGCCTTCGTCGCGCAGCAGCTTGAGGTTCGCCACGGCCACGGCCGCGGCGACCGGATGCCCCGAATACGTGAGGCCGTGATTGAACTCGCCGTGCTCGATGAGCGCCTTCGCAATGCGGTCGTGTATGCCCACCGCGCCCATCGGGACATAGCCGCTCGTCAGGCCCTTGGCCATCGTGATGAGATCGGGCTCGAAGCCGAAGTGCTGATGCGCGAACCATTCGCCCGTACGGCCGAAGCCGCCGATCACTTCGTCGGCGCAAAGCAGGATGTCGTACTTGCGGCAAATGCGCTGGATTTCCGGCCAGTAGGTCGAGGGCGGGAAGATCACGCCGCCCGCGCCCTGGAACGGCTCGCCGATGAAGGCGGCCACGTTTTCCGCGCCCACTTCGAGAATCTTCGCTTCGAGCTGCTGCGCGCGTGCGAGGCCGAACTCCTCGGGTGTCATGTTGCCTTGCGCCTCGCCGTAGAAGTACGGCTGGTCGATGTGCACGATGTTCTCGACCTTCGATGGCATCTGCTCATGCATGTAGCCCATGCCGCCCAGCGTGCCGCCCGCGATCGTCGAACCGTGATACGCATTCTTGCGCGAGATGACGACCTTCTTTGAAGCCTTGCCCTGCGTGAGCCAGTACTGATGCACGATGCGCAGCACCGTGTCGTTGCCTTCGGAGCCGCTGTTGCAATAGAAGAAGTGGTTGAACGGCTCGGGCGAGAGCTGCGCGAGCAGCGCCGACAGTTCGATGACCGGCGGGTGCGTGGTCTTGAAGAACGTGTTGTAGAAGGGCAGCTTCTGCATCTGCCTGTACGCGGCGCTGGCCAGTTCCTCGCGGCCATAGCCCACGTTCACGCACCAGAGCCCGGCCATGCCGTCGATGATCTGGTTGCCTTCCGAGTCCCACAGGTACACGCCTTTCGCCTTCACGATCACACGGCTGCCCGCCTTGTTGAGCGAGCCCATGTCCGAGAACGGGTGAATGTGATGCGCGGCGTCCAGCGCGCGGTACTCGCTCGTCGAGCGCGTGGCCTGTGCCGGTTGCGCACGCAGCGTCGTCGGCACTTCCTGCAGCGCGCTGGCGGGGGCGTCGATTCGATAGCTCATTGCGATGTCTCCTTTCGTTTACACGTGCAGCAGCAGGTGCTTGCGTTCCCACGAACTGATCACGCGGAAATACGCTTCGTATTCGGTTTCCTTGAGCGCGAGGTAGGCGCGCACGAACTTCTCGCCAAGGATGCCCATGAGCGGCTCGCTCGCGCTCATCAACGTGAGGCCTTCTTCCAGGTTGCGCGGCAACTGGTAGGGCAGCGAATAGCCGTCGCTCACGAGCGGTTCCGTGGGCTTGAGGTGTTGCGTCATGCCGAGATAGCCAGCGGCGAGCGTCGCGGCGATCGCAAGATATGGATTGGTGTCCACGCCCGGAATGCGGTTCTCGACGCGGCGCGCGGCCGGCGACGAGTACGGCACGCGGAAGCCCACCGTGCGGTTGTCGTAACCCCATGCCACGTTGATCGGCGCTGCCATGAAGCGCGAAAGACGGCGATACGAGTTGATGTACGGCGCGAAGATCGGCATCAGCGCAGGCGTGTACTTTTGCTGGCCGGCGATATACGCGTAGAACATGTCCGTGGGCTTGCCGTCCGAACCCGTGAAGAGGTTCTGGCCGCTTTCCGCCGAGACGAGGCTCTGGTGGATGTGCATGGCCGAGCCCGGCTCGTTCTCCATGGGCTTCGCCATGAAGGTGGCGTACATGTGGTGGCGCAGCGCCGCTTCGCGCACCGTGCGCTTGAAGAGGAACACGCGGTCGGCGAGGTTGAGCGGGTCGCCGTGCAGGAAGTTGATTTCCATCTGCGCCGCGCCCACTTCGTGAATGAGCGTATCGACTTCGAGGTCCTGAATATCGCAGTACTCGTAGATGTCTTCGAAGAGCGGATCGAACTCGTTCACCGCTTCGATCGAGTACGCCTGGCGGCCCGTTTCCGGACGGCCCGTACGGCCGATCGGCGGCGTGAGCGGAATGTCCGGGTCCTTGTTCATGTCGACGAGATAGAACTCGAGCTCCGGCGCAATGACGGGCTTCCAGCCTTTCGCCGCATAGAGTTCGAGCACGCGGCGCAGCACGCGGCGCGGCGAAATTTCGACGGGCGAGCCGTCGAAGTGCACGCAGTCATGGATAACCTGTGCCGTGGGATCGACGGCCCACGGAATGATGCGGATCGTCGATGGGTCGGGCACGCACACCATGTCGGGATCGGTGACGCCCGTGAGGCTGCCGTCCTCGGGGTAGTCGCCGGTGACGGTCTGGATCATCACGGCCTGCGGCAAGCGCATCGACTCGCCCGATTCGAACTTGCTGCGCGGGATGATCTTGCCGCGCGCAATGCCCGCCATGTCGGGGATGATCGCTTCGATTTCGGTGATGTGGTGCTTCTTCAGGAATTCGTCGATTTCATGCATGATCTTTCTCTCTGTTCTGTATGGGCCGGCGTCAGGCGTGGGCGGCGCGCGGCGCGTGCGCCACGTCGTGTCCGGCCCCGCCCGGTATTCGGGCCAGCATGTGGTTGCGGCAAGCCTCGCCGAACGCGTGGAAGATGGCGGTGGACAGGGCGTCGTCGGCGTGCTTCCACTCGGGGTGCCACTGCACGCCAAGCGCAAAGCTGTGCGCGTTGGCCACGCTCACGGCTTCGATGAGGCCGTCGGGCGCGAATGCCTCGGCCACGAGGCCCGCGCCCAGCCGCTCGATGCCCTGACCATGCAGCGAATTCACGCGAGCTTCGCGTGCGCCGCCCGCGAGCCGCTGCAGCAGGCTGCCTTCCACGAGCTTCAGCGCGTGCGCTGGACCATATTGCGTGTCGAGCGGATCGCCCTTGTTCTCGCGGTGGTCGTCGTAGCGTGCGACGGCATGCACCTGCTGA
>DATBXG010000044.1:0-10856 GCA_036514415.1 Paraburkholderia sp. | reverse complement strand
GGAAAGCTGCGCGGCGGCCGCCGAAGCTCGCGCCGCACGGCGCGTCAAACCTACTGACAACACGCTGTCAGCAGCCCCCTGGCACACTGCTTCTACGCCATCAGGCGAGGCCGCCAACGCCCGGCTGCCGCCATTCAACGTCCGCCGTTGTCTTCGAGGAGCTGCATCGTGTCTACCGATCTGTCCCGTGTGATCTCGTGGTTCGAAATTCCCGCGCACGACCTGGAGCGTGCCGCCCGCTTTTACGAAACCGCCTTCGACACCGCGCTGCAGCGCGATGTGGTCGGCGGCGTGCCGATGGCGCTGTTCGCTCACACCGAAACTGAAACCGGCGGCTGCATCGTGTTCAATCCGCATGACGCCAAGCCCGATCCGAAGGGCGTGCTCGTGTATCTGAACGCGCAGCCATCGGTCACGGCCGTGCTCGACCGCGTGCAAAAAGCCGGCGGCAAGCAGCAAGGGCCTGCGGTGGAGTTGCCGAACAACTACGGCTATATCGGCTTCTTCATCGACACCGAAGGCAACCGTGTCGGTCTGCACGCGCCCAAGCTCGGTTGAGCGCGCGGCCGGGCGCCGCGTGCGCCCGGCGCTATCATCTGTAGCTATCCCAGTCACCGCGCCTGCCTTCGCGACCGCCCTGCCATGACCCGCCGTGCCGACCGCCTCTTTCGCATCGCCGAACTGCTGCGCGGCCGGCGTCTCACCACTGCGCAGCAACTGTCCGATTGGCTCGAAGTCTCGCCGCGCACGGTCTATCGCGACGTGCGCGACCTCCAGCTCTCGGGCGTGCCGATCGAGGGCGAAGCGGGCATCGGCTACCGGCTCGCGCGCACGGCGAGCCTGCCGCCGCTCACCTTCACCGCCGACGAACTCACCGCACTCGCGGTGGGGGCGCGCATGGCCGAATCGTGGGGCGGCGCGGCGCTCGCGAGCGGTGCACGCGGCGCGCTCGCGAAGATCGCCGCGGCGATGCCCGCTGAAAAGCGCGCGGTGCTCGAGCGCCTGGCTGTGTTCGCGCCCGCGTACCACATGGATCACGCGTTCTCGGACAAGCTCGACGCGCTGCATCGCGCCGTCGATACGCGGCTCGTCGTGCGCTTCGCCTACTGCGACCGCATCGGCGCGCATACGGAGCGGCGCATCTGGCCGCTCGGCCTCGTCTACTGGGGCGCGCAATGGACCGTCGGCGCGTGGTGCGAAATGCGCGAGGACTTCCGCAATTTCAACATTGCGCGCATGGAGAACGTGGAAGTGCTCGAGCCGTTTCCCGACGTGAGCGGGCGGCGGCTCGCCGACTATCTGCGGCGCGTGAACGCGCCTTCGCTATGAGCGCTTCGAGATGCGCTCGCCGATGAAAAAAGGCGCGCATCGCTGCGCGCCTTTTGCGGATATTTGAAACGCCTCGGGCTTAGTCCACCGCCTTCACCATCTCCTCGATCACCTTCTTCGCGTCGCCGAACACCATCATCGTCTTGTCCATGTAGAAGAGTTCGTTGTCGAGGCCCGCGTAACCCGCCGCCATCGAACGCTTGTTCACTAGGATCGTGCGCGCCTTGTACGCCTCGATGATCGGCATGCCCGCGATCGGCGACTTCGGATCGTTCTTCGCCGCCGGATTCACCACGTCGTTCGCGCCGAGCACCAGCACCACGTCGGTCTGCCCGAACTCGTTGTTGATGTCCTCCATCTCGAACACCATGTCGTAGGGCACTTCGGCTTCCGCGAGCAGCACGTTCATGTGCCCGGGCATGCGGCCCGCCACCGGATGGATCGCGTAGCGCACGTCCACGCCCTTTTCGACGAGCTTGTCGGTGAGTTCCTTCAGTGCGTGCTGCGCGCGCGCCACCGCGAGCCCGTAGCCCGGCACGATCACGACACTTTCCGCATTGCCGAGCATGAACGCGGCATCGTCAGCCGAGCCCGACTTCACCGGACGCTGCTCCTGCGCGCCGCCTGCCGTAGCCGCACCCGCCTCGCCACCGAAGCCGCCCAGCAGCACGTTGAAGAACGAGCGGTTCATCGCGTGGCACATGATGTACGAGAGAATCGCGCCCGACGAGCCCACCAGCGACCCCGCGATAATCAGCATCGCGTTGTTCAGCGAGAAGCCGATGCCCGCCGCCGCCCAGCCCGAGTACGAGTTCAGCATCGACACGACCACCGGCATGTCCGCGCCGCCAATCGGGATGATGATGAGCACGCCCAGCGCGAACGCGATCAGCGTCATGATGATGAACGGCAGCCACGACTGCGTGATGAAGAACAGGACGCCGAAGCCGACCATGCCGAGCGCGAGCATCAGGTTGATCAGATGCTGGCCGGGGTAGACCACGGGCGCGCCCTGGAACAGCCGGAACTTGTACTTGCCCGAGAGCTTGCCGAACGCGATCACCGAGCCGCTGAACGTGATCGCGCCCACGAACGTGCCGATGAAAAGCTCGATGCGGTTGCCATACGGCAGGAAGCCCGGATACGGCGCATCCTCGGCGACCAGCCCGAACGCAGCCGGCTCCGAGACGACCGCATACGCGATGCACACCGCCGCGAGACCGATCAGCGAGTGCATGGCCGCGACCAGCTCGGGCATCTTCGTCATCTCGACGCGCGCGGCGACATAGGCGCCCAAACCGCCGCCCACCACGAGGGCCGCGAACAGCAGCACGAGCCCCAGCCCGAGATTCGAGCCGAACTGTGCGGACTCCTGCACGATCAGGGCCAGCGTGGTGAGGATGGCAATGGCCATGCCGACCATGCCGAATACGTTGCCGGCGCGCGCGCTCTTCGGATTCGACAGCCCCTTGAGCGCCTGGATGAAGCAGACCGACGCCACCAGATAAAGCAGCGTCACGACGTTCATGCTCACGAAGTCGCCCATCATGCACCCTCCTTGCTAGCGGGAGCGGCGATCTTTTTCGGTTCCTTCTTGCGGAACATCTCCAGCATTCGCCGCGTGACGAGGAATCCGCCGAACACGTTCACGGCCGCCAGCAGCACCGCAAACGTGCCGAAGAACTTGCCCGGGCCGGCCACGGTGAGCCCCGTGGCGAGCATCGCGCCGACGATCACGATCGCGGAGATCGCATTGGTCACGGCCATGAGCGGCGTATGCAGCGCGGGCGTGACGTTCCAGACCACGTGATAGCCCACATACACGGCCAGCACGAAGATGATCAGGTTGATGACGGTATGGTTGATGACTTCCATGCTTGTTCTCCTCCTCGTCATGCCTTGCGCGTGACCTGGCCGTCGCGGGCCAGCAGCGTGGCCGCGACGATGTCGTCCGCGAGATCGATGTTGAGCGTGCCTTCCTTCGTGACGATCAGCTTCAGGAAGTCGAGCAGGTTGCGCGCGTAGAGCGCGGAGGCGTCGGCGGCGACCATCGACGCGAGGTTCGTGTAGCCGCAGATCTGCACGCCGTGGTGCGTCACCACCTTGTCGGCCTCGGTGAGCGGGCAGTTGCCGCCCCGGCGGCCGGTCGCTTCGTCCGCAACGGGGCCGCGGCCCGCCGCAAGGTCGATGACCACCGAGCCCGGCTTCATCGCCTGCACGGTTTCCGAAGGCAGCAGCGTGGGCGCATCGCGGCCCGGAATCAGCGCCGTGGAAATGACGATGTCGGCCTGCCTGGCACGCTCGTGCACCAGCGCCGACTGGCGCGCGAGCCACGACGGCGGCATGGGGCGCGCATAACCGCCCACGCCAACGGCGGCTTCGCGTTCCTCATCGGTTTCGTAGGGCACCTCGAGGAATTTTCCGCCTAGCGACTCGATCTGCTCCTTGACCGCCGGGCGCACGTCGGAGGCTTCGATCACCGCGCCCAGGCGCCGCGCCGTGGCGATGGCCTGCAGCCCCGCCACGCCCGCGCCGAGAATCAGCACGCGCGCGGCCTTGACCGTGCCGGCGGCGGTCATGAGCATCGGCATGAAGCGCGGATAGAGGGTCGAGGCCACCAGCACCGCCTTGTATCCGGCGATGTTGGCCTGCGACGACAGCACGTCGAGGCTCTGCGCGCGCGTGGTGCGCGGCGCGGCCTCGAGCGCGAAGGCGGTCACGCCCGCTTCGGCGAGCTTCGCGGCGTTCTCCGCATTAAAGGGATCGAGCATGCCCACCAGCACCGCGCCGCGTTTCATGAACGGCAATTCGCTGACGGTTGGCGACTGGACCTTGAGCACGAGGTCCGCGCCGAACGCGGCGGCCGCGTCTGCAACCTGCGCGCCTACGGCCGTGTACGCCTCGTCGGGATAGCTCGCGCCGACGCCCGCGCCGGCCTGGATCGTGACCGTGTGGCCCTGGGCGACGTACTTCTTGACTGTCTCCGGCGTCGCGGCCACGCGGGTTTCGTTCGCCCGCGTCTCTGCGGGCACTCCGATATGCATCGTTGTTTCCTCCTCGACCTTCTTGTTCTAGCTGTTCTAGCTGTTCTGGCTCGAATCGAGCGAAGGGAGGCCGACAAACGGCGTTGAAGCGCCGGCATCCATTGCGACGGCAAAACGACGGCACCACTTTAACCGAAAGCAGCGGCGGCTTTATAGCGGGATTTGCCCGTTTTTGTGCGATGCACACAACACGTTCCGTCGTCCGACCGGACGGTCGGCTGCCCTGGCAGGCGCCTCACCCGGGGTCCGCGCGGGGTCCGATCCGGCCCCGGGCAGCGTTTGCGGCGTCCCGGTAAAATACCGGCCCATGAATGAGGAAACCTGGGCACCCCACGTCACCGTGGCCGCGATCGTCGAGCGCGACGGGCTTTTTCTGCTCGTCGAGGAGCACACGAGCGCCGGACTGCGCCTGAACCAGCCCGCGGGGCATCTGGAAGCGGGCGAGACGCTGCACGAGGCCGTGGTGCGCGAAACGCTCGAGGAAACCGCGCATGCGTTCACGCCCGAGGCGCTCGTCGGCGTGTACATGACGCATTTCGGCAAGCCAGGCGAGAGCGGCGCGACGTATGTGCGCTTCACGTACTGCGGCAGCGTCGCAGCCGGGCCGGAGAACCGCGCGCTCGATCCTGACATCCTCCGCACGGTGTGGATGAGCGTGGATGAACTGCGCGCGGCGAGCGAACGCCATCGCACGCCGCTCGTGATGCGCTGTGTCGACGATTACCTCGCAGGCAAGCGCGTGCCGCTGGACTTCATCCAGACGCATGCGACGGCACCCAAGGTGGGAACCAGGAGCTGAACAAGGCAGCAAAGAGATGAGCAAATGATGAGCAAAGGCAGGGTCGTGGTAGGCATGTCGGGCGGCGTCGATTCGTCGGTCACCGCATGGCTGCTCAAGGAGCAGGGGTTCGACGTCGTCGGCCTCTTCATGAAGAACTGGGAAGACGACGACGACGGCGAGTACTGCTCGACGCGTCAGGACTGGATCGACGTGGTGTCGGTCGCGGACCTGATCGGCATCGACGTCGAGGCGGTGAACTTCGCCGCCGAGTACAAGGACCGCGTGTTCGCGGAGTTCCTGCGCGAGTATTCCGCAGGCCGCACGCCGAACCCGGACGTGCTCTGCAACGCCGAGATCAAGTTCAAGGCCTTCCTCGACCACGCCATGTCGCTCGGTGCCCAGACGATCGCCACGGGCCACTACGCGCGCGTGCGCGAACGTGACGGGCGTTTCGAACTGCTCAAGGCGCTCGATCACACCAAAGACCAGTCGTACTTCCTGCATCGCCTGAACCAGGCGCAGCTTTCGAAGACGATGTTCCCGCTTGGCGAGATCCCCAAGACGAAGGTGCGCGAGATCGCCGAAAAGATCGGCTTGCCGAACGCGAAAAAGAAGGATTCCACAGGAATCTGCTTTATTGGCGAGCGGCCATTCCGCGACTTCCTCAACCGCTATCTGCCGACCAAACCCGGCCCGATGATGACGCCCGACGGCAAGGTCGTGGGCGAGCACATCGGCCTTGCGTTCTACACGTTCGGGCAGCGCAAGGGCATCGGCCTTGGCGGCAGCAAGGACGGCAGTGGCGATCCGTGGTTCGTGGCGGGCAAGGACATCGCGTCGAACACGCTCTATGTCGTGCAGGGCCACGATCATCCGTGGCTGCTCGCGCACGAGCTGCGCGCGGGCAATGTGAGCTGGGTAGCTGGCGAACCGCCGGCGGAGAACCATGCGTGCGGCGCGAAAACGCGCTACCGCCAGGCCGATGCGCCCTGTACGTTCGCGTCCGCGAGCGAGTTCGGCGCTGGCCAGTTCTCGCTGCGCTTCCCCGACGCACAGTGGGCCGTCACGCCGGGCCAGTCGGCGGTGCTCTATGACGGCGACGTGTGCCTGGGCGGCGGGATCATCGAAGCGGTGACGACGCTCGCGCCGCACGTGCCCGCCGTGCAGCCGCCCGAAGCGCCGAAGAGAAAGAAGCGCGTGCCGCGCAAGAAGCCAGCGGCGGCCACCACGTCGGCCACGCCCGCAACGGCAGGCCAAACGTAAGCAAAGAACACGCGGCGCACCAGGCGCCGCGTTTTTTTGATCAGACCTTTCCCGCCCGCCCGAAGGCCGATCGAGCCGTGCGGGCTTCCCGGCCAGATTCACGAACTTGCGGCATCATTCCCGCAAGCCGCGCCGGCCACCGGCGCGGCTGACGCACGCCGGCGCCTCCCACGAGGCGAAGAGGCGCGCGCACGAAATCAAGTTCGAGGAGTTCCCCCAATGTTTTCCCGACGTTATCTCGCCATGTGGGGCGCGGTGCTGCTGCTCGCGGCCTGCGTCGCCGCGGCTGCGCTCCATCACCTGTCGTGGTACTGCGTGATCGTGCCCGTGCTGCTCGTCGCGCTCGGCCTCTACGACATGAGCCAGGAGCGCCACGCGATTCTGCGCAACTACCCGATCTGGGGCCATCTGCGCTTTCTGTTCGAGTTCGTGCGGCCCGAGATCCGCCAGTACTTCGTCGAGGACGACACCGACGAAAAGCCGTTCTCGCTCGCCCAGCGCAGCCTCGTGTACCAGCGCGCGAAGAACGCCGTCGACAGCCGCCCTTACGGCACCGAGCTCGACGTGAAAGCCGTGGGCCACGAATGGATCAGCCATTCGCTCGCCCCCACGAAGCTCGAAGGCAGCGACTTCCGCGTGCTCGTGGGCGCCAGTCGCGCGCAGCCGTACTCGATGTCGATCTTCAACGTCTCGGCGATGAGCTTCGGCGCGCTCTCGGCAAATGCCATCCGCGCGCTCAACATGGGCGCAAAGAAAGGCGGCTTCGCCCACGACACCGGCGAAGGCTCGCTCTCGAAGTATCACCGCGAGAACGGCGGCGACATCATCTGGGAAATCGCGTCGGGCTACTTCGGCTGCCGCAACGACGACGGCACCTTCAGCGCCGAAAAATTCCAGCGCCTCGCGAGCGAACCGCAGGTCAAGATGATCGAGGTGAAGCTCTCGCAAGGCGCGAAGCCCGGCCACGGCGGCATGCTGCTCGCGGCGAAGGTGACGCCCGAGATCGCCGAAACGCGCGGCATTCCCATCGGCAAGGATTGCGTCTCGCCTGCGCGGCACTCGGAGTTCTCGACGCCGCGCGGCCTGCTCGAATTCGTCGAGCGCCTGCGCAAGCTCTCGGGCGGCAAGCCCACGGGCTTCAAGCTTTGCATCGGGCATCCGTGGGAGTTCTTCGGCATTGCCAAGGCGATGCTGGAAACCGGCATCCTGCCCGACTTCATCGTCGTGGACGGCGCCGAAGGCGGCACGGGCGCAGCGCCGCTCGAATTCACCGATCACATCGGCACGCCGCTCCAGGAAGGGCTGCTGCTCGTGCACAACACGCTCGTGGGCATCGGCCTGCGCGACAAGATCAAGATCGGCGCGAGCGGCAAGATCATCACCGCGTTCGACATTGCGCGCACGCTCGCGATCGGCGCGGACTGGGCCAACTCGGCGCGCGGCTTCATGTTCGCCGTGGGCTGCATCCAGGCGCAGAAGTGCCACTCGGACCGCTGCCCGACCGGCGTCGCCACGCAGGACCCCGTGCGTCAGCGCGCGCTGAACGTGCCCGACAAGGGCGAGCGCGTCTTCAACTTCCATCACAACACGCTGCACGCGCTGCAGGAGCTGATCCAGGCCGCCGGTCTCGCGAGCCCGTCGGATCTGCGCGCGCATCACATCGTGCGGCGCGTGTCGTCGTATGAGGTGAAACTGATGTCGGAACTGCTCAAGTACCTGAAGCCCGGCGATCTGCTCGAAGGCCGCTATCGCTATCAGTTGTACGAGAAGTGGTGGCCGGTCGCGCGCAGCGACTCGTTCGCGCCGGCGCAGGAGAAGACCGCCTGAGGAAGGGCAATCGCGCCGCCGCCGCGGCAATGTGCAGTGTGCGATGCGCGGCGGCTCAGGGCGCGCCTGGCGCGCACCCACCGACAAACGCCCGACGGCAACAGCATGCCGCCGGGCGTTTTTTATCAGCCTTGCGGCACCGTGTCGACGAACGACGGGCGCTGCGAGAGCTTTTCATAGTGACGCGCAAGGTTCGGATGCGCCTCGCGCCAGTTCAGCTCCGGCATGCGGAAGTCGAGATAGCCGAGCGCGCAGCCCACGGCGATATCCGCGAGCGTGTAGCGGTTGCCCGCGCACCACGGATTGCCGTCGAGCCCCTTGGCCATCGCGATAAGGCCTTCGTCGATCTTCCGCTCCTGGCGCTTCACCCACGCCTCGCTGCGCTGCTCCGGCGTGCGCTGCGTGCCTTCGAGGCGGATCAGCACGGTGGCGTCGAGCATGCCGTCGGCGAGCGCCTCCCAGCAACGCACTTCAATGCGCTCGCGTCCTGCCGGCGGAATGAGCTTGGCCACGGGCGAGAGCATGTCGACGTACTCGCAGATCACGCGCGAGTCGAACACGGCCTCGCCGTCGTCCATCACGAGACACGGAACCTTGCCGAGCGGGTTGAATTCGTGGATCGCCGTTTCCTCGCCCCACACGTTTTCGAGCACCAGCTTGTAGTCGATTTTCTTTTCGGCGAGCGTGATCCGCGCCTTGCGGACATACGGGCTGCCGAGCGAACCGATAAGTTTCATCGCACCTGCCTTTTCTGGAATCCGGCCGAAGTATACGTTGGATTCGCGTTTTTCTGACGCGTCGTCTGTTGCAGTGCAGGATTTTTCCTACAAATTATGTCAGCCGGAGACAACATCCGACGCCAGCGGGGCTTTCGGGCGGCAACCGTGGGCGCGCGCGCCTGTCTGTAGCCAGCGCTACAATCTCACGATGGACTCGACCCTCAAGCAAAGCGCCCCGGCCGCCTCGCGCGGAGCCCCACCTGCCGCCGACATGGCCGACATGCAGCGCGGCCCGGACGGCGGCGCCGCGCTCTATCGCGCGCGCCGCGAACGCGTGCTCGCCGCGCTGCGCGCACAGGGCGGCGGTGTCGCGCTCGTGCCGACCGCGCCCGAAGCGCTGCGCAACCGCGACGCCGACTATCCCTATCGGCACGACAGCTACTTCTACTACCTCACCGGCTTCACGGAGCCCGAGGCGCTGCTCGTGCTGGACGCGAACGCGGGCGAAAACCAGCCCGCCGCGATCCTGTTCTGCCGCGCGAAGAACGTCGAGCGCGAAACGTGGGAAGGCTTCCGCTTCGGTCCTGACGCCGCGCGCGAAGCATTCGGCTTCGACGCCGCGTTTCCCGTCGACGAACTCGATGCGCGCATTGCCCAGCTCATCGCGAACCGGCCGGCGCTGCACTACGCGCTCGCGGCCTCAGAGCGCTTCGACGCACAGGTGAAGCGCTGGATCGACGCGGTGCGCGCGCAGGGACGCAGCGGCGTCACCGCGCCCGCCGCCGCGTACGACCTGCTGCCGCTGCTAGACGACATGCGCGTCATCAAGGACGCGCACGAACTCGACACGATGCGCCGCGCTGCGAAGATCTCGGCGCTCGCGCACGTTCGCGCGATGCAGACCTGCCGGCCCGGCATGCGCGAATACGAAATCGAGGCAGAGCTGCTCTACACGTTCCGCAAACACGGCGCGCAGGCGCCGGCCTATGGCTCGATCGTCGCGGCAGGCGCGAACGCCTGCGTGCTCCATTACCCCGCGGGCAACGCCGTGGCGCGCGAAGGCGACCTCGTTCTCATCGACGCCGCGTGCGAGCTGAACGGCTACGCCTCGGACATCACACGCACGTTTCCGGCAAGCGGCCGCTTCACCAGCGCGCAACGCGAGCTTTACGACATCGTGCTCGCCGCGCAGCAGGCCGCCATCGACGCGACGCGCGCGGGCGTGAACTTCGAGGCGCCGCACGACGCCGCGGTGCGCGTGCTCGCGCAGGGGCTGCTCGATGCCGGCATCCTCGACCGGCAGCGCTTTGCGGGTGTCGACGACGTGATCGCCGAGCGCGCCTATGCGCGCTTCTACATGCATCGCACGGGGCACTGGCTCGGTATGGATGTGCACGATGCGGGCGATTACCGTGAACGGGGCGAACGCGGCGGCGCAAAAGTGGACGCCCCGCCGCCCTGGCGCACGTTGCGCCCCGGCATGACGCTCACGATCGAGCCGGGCCTCTATATCCGCGCGGCCGAGGACGTGCCCGAGCACTACTGGGACATCGGCATCCGCATCGAGGACGACGCCATCGTCACCGAAACGGGCTGCGAACTGATCACGCGCGACGTGCCCGTGGCCGCCGACGAAATCGAGGCGCTGATGCAGGACGCGCAGCGCCGCGCCTGAGGCAGGCTCAGGCACGAAGACTCCACACGAAGCGAAGCAAACGACATGAACGCAGTTTCCGGCAGCGCGGACCACGCCTCCACCGGCGAGCAAGCGCACGCCCATTTCGATCACGACGTGACGATCGTCGGCGCGGGGCCGGTGGGTCTCGCGCTCGCAGGCTGGCTCGCGCGGCGCAGCGCCACGCGCGGGCTCTCGATCGCGCTGATCGACGCGCG
>DATBXG010000043.1:0-2980 GCA_036514415.1 Paraburkholderia sp. | reverse complement strand
CTTCTGGCTGTGGATGACCACGGGCATGTTGACCGGTCAGTGGGCGGCGATCCACCGCAAGCACCACGCCAAGTGCGAGACCGAGGAAGATCCGCACAGCCCGCAAACGCGCGGCATCTGGAAGGTGCTGCTCGAAGGCGCCGAACTCTATCGCGCCGAAGCGAAGAACGAAGAAACGCTGCGCCGCTTCAGCCACGGCACGCCCAATGACTGGATGGAGCGCAACGTCTACACGCGCTACCCCATTCTCGGCGTGAGCATCATGATGGTGATCGACGTCGCGCTGTTCGGTGCGGTCGGCCTCACCGTGTGGGCCGTGCAGATGGCATGGATTCCGTTCTGGGCGGCAGGCGTCGTGAACGGCCTTGGCCACTTCTGGGGCTACCGCAACTTCAATTCGTCCGACGCCAGCACGAATCTCCTCCCGTTCGGCATCATCATCGGCGGCGAGGAGCTGCACAACAACCACCACACCTTCGCGACCTCGGCGAAGCTCTCGAACAAGTGGTACGAGTTCGACATCGGCTGGATGTACATCCGCATGATGCAGGCGGTCGGTCTCGCCAAGGTGAAGAAGGTCGCGCCTACGCCGCGCCTCGCCAAGGGCAAGCTCGTGGCCGACCACGAAACACTGCAGGCCGTGCTGTCCAACCGCTACGAAGTGATGGCGCGCTACGCGAAGGCCGTGAAGCTGGCATACCGCCAGGAGCTTGCGCACCTCAAGGAAGTGGGCGAGCGCGAGAAGTACAAGGTCATGCGCGGCGCCCGCAAGTGGTTCGACAAGGAAGAAGCCAGCCTGAACGAGCCGCAGAAGCGCCAGCTTCCGCAAATTTTCGCGAACAGCCAGAAGCTGCGCACCTACATCGAGTTGCGCAACGAACTGGCCGCGATCTGGGAACGTTCGAGCGCCTCGCGCGAACAACTGCTCACGCAACTCCAGGATTGGTGCCATCGCGCTGAACAAAGCGGTATCAAGGCGCTGCAGGAATTCGCGTCGCGCCTGCGCCGTTACGCCTGATCAGGCCTGCTCGGCCTGACCGGATTTCGGGCCCCTCGGTGGGGTGCAGGAAAATCCTTTAGAATGACGAGACGTCACAAAACCCCGCGCTGGCGGGGTTTTTCTTTTTGGGCCGCAAAAAAGCCGGAGTCCCCACAATGGCTTCAATGGCGCGGCGATCGGTAGGGGCAGGAGATGATGAGTCAGGCAATCAGGAAGGTCGAATATGACCGGCCGCAGGGTGCCGTCTGCAGCGTTGGACAGGCGTGGGCGCGCGTGCCCGATGCGCCGTCCACGGCAGAGCGCGCGGCATTGAAGGAGCGTATTCGCGCGTTGCTCAAGCGCGAGAAGGCGGTGCTTGTCGCGCACTATTATGTGGACCCCGAATTGCAGGAGCTCGCCGACGAAACCGGCGGCTGCGTGGCCGATTCGCTCGAGATGGCGCGCTTTGGCCGCGATCACGAGGCGCAGACGCTCGTCGTGGCGGGCGTGCGCTTCATGGGGGAGACCGCGAAGATTCTGAGTCCGAACAAGCGCATTCTCATGCCCGACCTCGACGCGACCTGCTCGCTCGATCTCGGTTGCCCCATCGACGAATTTTCGGCGTTTTGCGACGAGCATCCGGACCGCACCGTGGTCGTCTATGCGAACACGAGCGCGGCCGTGAAGGCGCGTGCGGACTGGATGGTCACGTCGTCCATCGGTCTCGAGATCGTCGCCGACCTGCACGCCAAGGGCGAAAAAATTCTGTGGGCGCCGGACCGGCACCTGGGCGGGTACATCCAGAAGAAGACCGGCGCGGACATGCTGCTGTGGCAAGGCTCCTGCCTTGTGCACGACGAATTCAAGGGCATCGAGCTCGATCTGCTGCGCGCCGAATATCCGGACGCCAAGATTCTCGTCCACCCCGAATCGCCTGAGGGCGTGGTCGCGCTCGCGGACGTGGTCGGCTCGACCACGCAGCTGATCGACGCCGCCGTGAAGCTCGATGCGCAACGCTTCATCGTCGCGACCGATCTCGGCATTCTGCACAAGATGCGCCTCGCGGCGCCGGGCAAGACCTTCATCGAAGCGCCCACGGCCGGCAACAGCGCCACCTGCAAGAGCTGCGCGCATTGCCCGTGGATGGCCATGAACGGTCTGACGAATCTCGCCGACGTGCTGGAGCGCGGTCACAACGAGATTCACGTCGATAGCGCGATCGGCGAGCGTGCGCGTCTGCCCATCGATCGCATGCTGGCGTTCGCGGCGGAGCACAAGCGCCGCGTGCAGGCGAGCGGCGACCTCGCGCGCGACACCGCGCTGTTCTCGCAAGTGGGGGCGGCGTAAATGGGTGCACTCGAATTGCTCGCAGTCGATGCCGTTGCGCCCGTTCTCGACGAAGTGCGCTCGCAGTACGGCGCGGCGTTCGACGCCGCGATCGCACGCAACGTGGCCGATGCGCTCGAAGAAGACGTGGGCCCTGGCGACCAGACCGGCCGTCTCGTGCCCGCCGACGAAATGCGCGACGCGCGCATCATCGTGCGCGAAGACGCGGTGCTGTGCGGCGTGCTCTGGTTCGACGGCGTGGTGAAGCAGGTCGATCCGCGCATCGAAGTGCGCTGGCACTATCGCGAAGGCGACCGCATGGCAGCCGACACGACCGTCTGCTCGCTGCGCGGTCCGGCGCGTTCGCTGCTCACGGCCGAACGCAACGCGATGAACTTCCTGCAGCTGCTTTCGGGCGTGGCGAGCGTGACGCGCCGCTATGTCGACATGATCGCGCACACCCGCACGCGCATTCTGGACACGCGCAAGACGCTGCCCGGCCTGCGCCTTGCGCAGAAGTACGCAGTGCGCGTGGGCGGTGGCGCAAACCAGCGTCTCGCCCTCTACGACGGCATCCTGATCAAGGAAAACCACATTGCTGCGGCAGGGGGCGTGGATGCGGCGATGGACGCTGCGCTCGCGCTCAATGCGGGCGTGCCGATCCAGATCGAAGTC
>DATBXG010000042.1:0-4846 GCA_036514415.1 Paraburkholderia sp. | reverse complement strand
GGGCGCCTTTTTGGGGTCGGCCTTCGCGCTCTTGTCGGTCTGCATCTCGGCGATCGTGATCGGCAGCTCGCGCGTTGCGCCCTTGCGCCAGACCGTAACGGTCGCCTTGGTGCCCGGCTTCGTGTCGCCGACCATGCGCGGCAGGTCGGTCGCGGCGTCGACGCTCGCGCCGTTGAACTTCAGGATGATGTCGCCCGGCTGGATGCCCGCCTTGTCGGCCGGGCCGCCCGGCTCGACGCTGGAGACGAGCGCGCCTTGCGCCTTGGGCAACCCGAGCGAGTCGGCCACGTCCTTCGTCACCTCGCCGATGGCCACGGCAATGCGGCCACGCGTGACTTTGCCCGTGGACTTGAGCTGATCCGCCACGCGCATCGCCTCGTCGATCGGAATCGCAAACGAGATGCCCATGAAGCCGCCGGTGCGGCTATAGATCTGCGAGTTGATGCCGATCACCTCGCCTTGCATGTTGATGAGCGGACCGCCCGAGTTGCCGGGATTCACGGCCACGTCGGTCTGGATGAACGGCAAATAGTCGCCCGTGTCGCGCCCCTTGGCGCTCACGATGCCCGCCGTCACGGTGTTCTCGAGGCCGAACGGCGAACCGATCGCCACGACCCACTCGCCCACGCGCACCTTGTTCGAATCGCCCATCGTCACGGCCGGCAGATTCGCGGCCTGGATTTTCACCACGGCGACGTCCGTGCGGTCGTCCACGCCGATCAGCTTCGCCTTGAATTCGCGCTTGTCGGTGAGCGTCACGTAGATGCTGTCCGCGTCGTCGATCACGTGCGCGTTGGTCATCACGTAGCCGTCGCTCGACAGGATGAAACCCGAGCCGACGCCGCTGTTCTGCTCGGTGTCGTTGCCGCTGTCCGGGCCGGAGTCCGAGCCGCCGCCCGGGCTTCCGCCCTGGCTGCCACCCTGACCGCCGCCCTGCCCACCCTGCGGCCCTTGCGGGAGCGGGATGCCGAAGAAGCGGCGGAAGAATTCCGACATGTCGCCTTGATCCATGCCCGGCGGGAGGCCGCGCTGAACGGTGGAGACACGCGTCGTGGTGCGGATATTGACGACCGACGGCCCCACTTTGTCCACGAGGTCAGCGAAGTCGGGCAGGTTGGCAGCCGGCGCCGCCGATGCCACGTGCGGCGCGAACGGCAGACACACCGCCACGACCGCGGCCGCGAAGAATTTGCGCAGCGGGAGAATCGTCATATCGAAGTCAGCCGAAGGAAAGGTTACCTGGGAGCCTTGTATTCTATGGCAGACGCGAACTGCTGCAACGTGCTCTGGGGCACTTCTCCTAGCAACGTGATGAAGTAGTCGCCGTTGCGCTTTACGAGCACGTGGGTCGCGCCGCTGCTGCCCGAGCCTTCCTTACGGCTGTTGTTCTTGACCGGTTCGACGAAAACGGAAAGCGTGGAAAGTCCGTCGGAGAACACGGCCTGATCGACCGGGATAGGCGGATCGCTCGCGTCGCGGGCCGCCATGGGCCGGCGCACTTCGCGAATCCTGGTGAATCCCGGCACGGCCTGCCCGAACGACCAGCCCTGCGCTTCCATGTCGACCGTCTGGAGCGGCGGACGCACCACGGTCCAGCCCGCGATATTGCGCATGCCGTTCACGATGGGCGTCTTGTCGACGGGGCCACCGATACGCACCTGCGTGAACGCGAGTTGCTGGAGCACCTGGCCATTCGACGGATCGAGCATCTGCGAACGCAGCAGCAGACCGGTTTTGGCGTCGGCCCACAGCTTGTAGGCAAAGCGGAAATTGTCTTTCGGGTCGAGTTGCATCACCTGGCTGTCGAGGCCCGCCACGCGATCGGTACCGAGCATCTTCGGCTCGTAGACGGCCAGCACCTGGTCGCCGCTCGTGGAAAGCAGCGCCGGGAAAGCGTCCTTGTTCTGGCGCTTTTCGACGACGAGCAGTTTGCGCTCAGGCACGAAGGTGAAGAGATCGTCGTTGTGGCGCAGCATCGTGCGCGGCTTGCCGTCGAGGCTTTCGAGCTTCTCGAACTCGCCGTCCGCCTTCGAGGCGTAGTGCGTGATGCGCGAAGACTGCACGAACTCGCCGCGCTGATAGACGAAGGTGCCTTCGTAATGCTGCTGCTGGGAGGCTTGCTGGATGCGGTCAAGCCACTGCGCGGCAGCCTGGCGCGGCCCGGCGGAATCAGCCGCCGACGCGCCTTGCGCGTGGGCGCGCGGGGCGACAGACAGAGCGGTGAACATCACGGCTGCACAGCAAAGGAATGCCGGCAACCGCCCCCAGATCGTCTTGTTATTCAACCGCAATGTCTGCATCAAACTTATTGGCCTTGCGTGGTGAGAGCGGCCGAGCGGACATACGGCATGGAATCCGACATGACCGGCTGCTGCGCGAACTGCTGATGCGCCTGGAGATATTCGTCGAGGCGTGCATCGCGGATGATATTGCCGTCCTGACCGCCCGTGGCCGGCGTCGGCGTGGCGTTCATCGCCACGCGCTGGACGGCGTCGCCCTGCGATTGCACGGCCGCGATTTGCGGCGCGCCTGCCATGCCCACGCCGCGCATTTGCGGCATGACGATCCACGTGAGCGTGGCGGCGGCGGCAGCCACGGCCAACGACGGCATCACGCGGCGGCGCAGCGCCAGAATGCGGCCCACCCGCTCATTGCGGCCAGCCTGCGCGCCCTGCGGCTGCGGCAGCGCAGCGGGCGCAAGCAGATGCGGCTCGGCGTCGAAGCGCGCGGCGAAACCCGTCATGAAGGCACGGCTCGCGGCCTGGCTGAGGGCCAGATCGTCCGAGCGCAGCACGTCGCCGATCAGGTGGTACTCCGACCAGGCGGCGCGGCCTTCGCCGTCGAGTTCAAGAAAACTTCCGTTCAGATGCTCCTCTACCGACCATTCACCGTCGACAAAGGCGGACAGACGCTCGCCGCGCGAGCTTGATACCGATTGCATCGAGACCGAACCCATGATGCTCCCCATTCCCTAAACAGACGTCCCTGGTGACACCAACAATTTCTGTTGAATCGCGTCGCCGCCCGGGGCGCAGCTGGTTGTTCTTCTTACCAGCGCTTGCCTTCCGGAGTGTCCAGCAGCGGACGCAATTTTGCCGCAATGGCTTCCCGAGCGCGGAAAATTCTCGATCTGACCGTGCCGATGGGGCAACCCATCATTTCGGCGATCTCCTCGTAGCTCAGGCCTTCAATTTCCCGAAGCGTAATGGCGGTGCGCAGTTCTTCCGGTAAAACCGCCATCGCAGCATTGACCGTCTGCGCGATCTGCTTGCTCATCAACATCGACTCGGGCGTATTGATATCCCTTAGTTGATCGGCGTCCGAGAAAGTTTCCGCTTCTTCTGCGTCCGCTTCGGTGGAAGTTGGGGCGCGTCTTCCCTGGGTTGCAAGGTAGTTCTTTGCCGTATTGACAGCAATTCGGTACAACCACGTATAGAAAGCAGATTCGCCGCGAAACTGGGGGAGCGCCCGGTAAGCCTTGATGAAGGCGTCCTGGGCCACGTCCTCGACCTCGGCGGGGTCCCGCACGAGGCGCGAGATCAGCCGGATGATCTTGCGGTGGTATTTCGAGACCAGGAGCTCGAACGCGGCCTTGTCGCCTTTTTGCACGCGCTCGACCAGAACCTGATCAATTTCTTTTTCGCTCACCTGAAAAATCCGTTAGCACATGAAGTAGACGTGGGGGCACCATTGTAGCGTCCTCGCCACGGTCCCACGTTACACGAGTAACAGCCGTTACAAGCGTTACAGCAAGGCGCGCTCAGCGGCCGGCCGCGCTGCGTGCGCGCACGGCGAGCGTGCGGAAGGTTCCGGGCGGGTTAGCTCCGGCCGGAACGGCGTCGGCGGCGACGAGCAGCGTCGTGCGGCGGGCGCCCTGCTCCACGACGAGCGCGAGCAGCCATGCGCCCCATTGCGACGCGCCGGCAAGCCGCCCGGCCACGAGACAGGCGCCGTCGCGCGAATAAGCTGCGAGAGAATCTGGCCCGATTTCGAGGATGACGGGTTGCCTGCGGCGCCACGCCGCAGCCGCAAGACCGCCGGTCGCGAGGAACGCCAGCGTGATCGGCAAGGCTTGCCAGGTGCCGAACCAGGCTGCAAGCGTCGTGTAGACGGCGGCCGTGGCCACGCCCAGACTCGCGGCAACGAGCAGTTGCAGCGCGAGGGAAGGACGCAGGGAAAGAAGCGGCGCGCCCGCGCGCCGCGAGGGGAAAGCAGGAGGAACGCGGCCGGCCGGAGAATTCGGCGCGGCCGCTGTCTCGTCGATGGGGATCAAGCGTGGCGCTTGAAGACGAGCGTGCCGTTCGTGCCGCCGAACCCGAACGAGTTCTTCAGCGCGACGTCGATCTTCATGTCCCGCGCGGTGTTCGCGCAGTAGTCCAGGTCACATGCCGGATCCTGGTTGAAGATGTTGATCGTCGGCGGCGAGACCTGGTTGTGCACGGCGAGCACCGTGAACACCGACTCCAGACCGCCCGCGCCACCCAGCAGGTGACCCGTCATCGACTTGGTCGAGTTCACGACGATGTCCTTCGCATGATCGCCGAAAGCGCGCTTGATCGCCGTGGTTTCCGCGAGGTCACCGAGCGGCGTGGACGTGCCATGCGCGCTCAGCCAGTTCACTTCGTTGGCGTTGACACCCGCGTTCTTCATCGCGGCGAGCATGCAGCGGCGCGCACCGTCGCCGTCTTCCAGCGGAGCGGTCATGTGATACGCATCGCCGCTCATGCCATAGCCGCCGATTTCCGCGTAGATCTTCGCGCCGCGCGCCTTCGCGTGCTCGTACTCCTCGAGCACCATCACGCCCGCGCCCTCACCCAGTACGAAACCATCGCGATCCTTGTCCCAC
>DATBXG010000041.1:0-5797 GCA_036514415.1 Paraburkholderia sp. | reverse complement strand
CCCGCCGCACAGCGCCTGCGCTTCCTGCTCGACTTCGGCTACGCCACCGGCCTGCGCGCGAGCGAACTCATCAGCGCCACGCTAGGACACGTGGAAACCGACGCGCGCGGCGATCACTGGCTGCGCGTGACGGGCAAGGGCGGCAAGATCGCACGCGTCGCGCTGCCGCCGCTCGCGTGGGAAGCGCTGGCCCGCTATCTCGCGGAACGCGGACTGCCGGCCACGACGGCGCGCTGGCGCCCGGAAACGCCGGTCATCGGCAGTCTCGACGGGGGTACCAACGCCGACAGCGGCGCAGTAACTGGCGCAAGCATCAGCAGCGTGCGGCTGTGGGGCGTGCTGCGGCGCTTTTTCCGGCTCGCGGCGGACGCCATCGAAGCCGACCACCCGCCCCTCGCAGACAAGCTGCGCCGCGCGAGCCCGCACTGGATGCGCCACACGCACGCGACACACGCACTCGGGCGCGGCGCGGAACTGACCACCGTACGCGACAACCTTCGCCACGCGTCCGTATCGACGACCTCGATCTACCTGCACAGCGACGAAATCAAGCGGGCGCGCCAGATCGGCGACGCTTTCGTGACACGCAAGTGACATCGACCGGTCGGCCGCCCCGTTCGAAGTCCGAACGGTTGCATCGCCCGTTCCTGTTTTCCTGACTACACTCCACTTAGCCGGGCTCGCAAAGAGCTGCCCATGCGGATCCCGCGCCGCTTCGATCTCGACCACCTTATGCGTCGTGACTGACACCATCGCGACGCGGCGTCCAAAGGAACATCGCGCATGTTCGTGTGGCGGATTCGCGCAGCATTGCCGGGTTTGCTCGTCGCCGCATTGGCGAGCGCCAGTCACGCGCAATACACGACCGACTGGCTCGCGAACACGTTCGGCACCCTTGCCGCGCACATCGGCAACGGCGCGCGCTCGATGTGGGTCGCGCCCGAAGGTGTCATCTACACATCGTCGCGTTGGGACGAAAACGCGGGCGGCGTAGCGATCTACCAGAACGGCGCCAAGCTTGGCACCATCGGTTCGCACGACGAATTTCAGGGCGGCGCGATCACAGGCAACGCGACGTCGATCTTCGTTGCGCTTGGGTATAGCCGGACGTTCGGCAGCGGCTCGGTGGGCCGTTACAACCGCGGCTCGAAAGCACGCGAGCTTCGCATCGCGGTGAGCACGTGGACCGGAATCCAGAACGCGGACGTGATCACAGGACTCGCGACGGCGGGCACGCTGCTCTACGTCAGCGATTTTTACGGCAACCGCGTGCGCGTCTACACGACCGATGGCGTCTGGCAGCGCGACATCGCCGTGACGCAACCCGGCGCGCTCGCCATCGACAGCGCGGGCAAAACTACAACGGATCGAGCGTCGTCGTTTATCGCTGGCGTCCGTGACGCATTGACCGAAACAAGCGCCATCTCTCGCCGCGCGACGGGCGCGCGGGGCGCTGCATCGCTACGACTGCTCGATCAGCAACCGGATGCGCTCGGCCTGGCGAGCATCGACAGGGTTGTAGACGATCATGTGCAGATCCGGCCGACCATCGACGGAAAACGCCGACTGCTCCAGCTCGATCAGACCCAGCGTGGGATGATGCAGGCGCTTGACGCTGTCGGCTTCCGCGTGCGTATGCACTTCGTTGCTGCGCCAGAGGGCGTCGAATTCGGGGCTGATGCTGCACAGCTCGTCGACGAGTTCGCCGACCTCCGAGACAAGTCCCACGCGCGCGACATCCGCCCGGAACGCACCCACCACGAAGCGCGCCACACTGTCCCAGTCGTGCTGTTTCGCTCGCACGTCGGGATTGCAAAACAGGAAGCGCAGGATGTTGCGCTGACCCGCCGGCAGCTTGCTGTAATCGGTCAACACGATGGCGGCCGCGCGATTCCACGCCACGACGTCCCACGTCGCCGTCTTGACGATGGCGGGGCTGAAGCGCAGCGAATCGAGCAGGCGTTGCAGCCGCGGATTGACCCCGTCCACGGGCTTGTAGCGCACTTCCGGCGGCCGCCCGAGCCCCAGCATGAAAAGGTGCTCGCGCTCCGGATCGGTCAGCATCAAGGCGCCGCAGATGCGCTCGAGCACCTCCGCCGAAGGCGCGCCGCCGCGCCCCTGTTCGAGCCAGGTGTACCAGGTCGGACTGATGTTCGCGCGCTGCGCCACCTCTTCCCGGCGCAGACCCGGGGTGCGTCTGCGCCCGCTGAAGCCGAAGCTCGCGGGATCGAGCCGGGTGCGGCAGCGCTTCAGGAAGTCGCCGAACGGGCCGGCCGAATGAGTCGGCATGGAGATCCTGTTAGTCATCTTAATATGATGATCTCACTACTTTAACGGTATAAGAATTCCAAGGATAGTACGTCGGTCACGTCCACGGAGAGTTGACCATGCGTATTTTTCTGACCGGTGCGACCGGCTTCATCGGCTCGGCGCTCGTGCCGGAACTCATTGGAGCCGGTCACGAGGTGATCGGCATGACCCGCTCCGAAGCGGGTGCCCAGGCGCTCGCCCAGGCAGGCGCGAGCGTGCATCGCGGCACGCTGGAGGACCCGGATAGCCTGCGCAGCGGCGCGGCGCACGCGGACGCCGTGATCCACGCGGCCTTTGACCACGACTTCTCGCGCTTCGTCGAGAATTGCGAAAAGGACAAACGCGCCATTGCGGCGCTCGGTTCCGCGCTCGCGGGCTCCGATCGCCCGCTGATCATCACGTCGGGCACGGGCGTCGGCAACGGCGGGCATGGCGAGCCGGCGAGCGAGGACGTCCTCAACACCAGCCACCCCAACCCGCGCATCGGGTCGGAACTGGCCGGGCAAGCGCTGCTCGAGCAAGGCATCAACGTGGGCGCGATGCGCCTGCCGCAAGTCCACAACCCCTTCCGGCAAGGGCTCATTTCGTACCTCGTTGCGATCGCGCGCGAAAAAGGCATGTGCGCCTATGTGGGTGACGGCCTGAACCGCTGGCCGGCCTGCCACCTCTCCGACGTCGTGCGCCTCTACCGGCTCGCCGTGGAAAAGGGCGAACCCGGCGCGCGCTATAACGCGGTTGGCGAGGAAGGCGTGAGCAGCCGGGAGATTGCCGAAGCGCTGGGTCGCGGGCTCGGCTTGCCGGCCGTATCGATCGCGCCGGATGACGCGCCCGCGCACTTCGGGTGGATGGCCATGTTCGTCGGCATGGACATGCCCGCTTCGAGCACGCTCACCCAGGCTCGGCTCGGCTGGCGGCCGACGGGTCCCTCGCTCATCGCCGATCTGGACGAAGCGCGGTACGCGCAGGCGTGAATGCTCGATCCGTTCGCTTGCCGAGGCCCTGGCGACGAGTACTCCTGAATACCGTTGCGTCCTGGCGTCGCCAGCGTGCGACGGCAACCAGACATGCCCCGGCACTCGCGTGCCGGGGCATAGCACGCTATGCGGGGTCGCGTCGCGCGTCTTGCGCGCGCAACGCCGTTGCGAACCTGCGCGGCTCCCAGTTCTCGCCGAGCGCGCGCAGCATGAGCCCCTGCTGACTTTCAGGTGCCAGGCCGCCCACGGGCGGATCGCGGTCCAGATTCGTGGGGAACGGGTAACCCTCCGCGCATGCGGCGATGGCCGCGAGCGCCGCCGCATCGCCCAGGCGAGCGTTCGCACGCCGCTCCCGCAGCACGGGATAAATCGCTTCGCACATGCCTGTGCGGTCGAGCGCCTCCATCGCGCGCCCCATTGCCGACGACACCTGCAGCAGGTTCGCCATACGCTGCACGTCGGCCGTGCGGTTCGCGCCCGCCGCATGAAAAAGCGCGGGATTGAAGAATACGGCGTCGCCCTTTGCCAGCGGCAACTGCACGCAATGCGCTTCGAAATACTCGCGGAAATCGGCGCGCCGCCATGCAAGATATCCCTCGGCATAGCGCTGCGAATACGGCAAGAGTTTCGTGGGTCCGCTCTCGACCGGCATGTCGCTGTGCGCCACCGCGCCCTGGAGCGTGAGCAAAGCGGACATGTGATGCACATGCGCCGGATAGCGCTGCGCCTCTTCGATCGTCTGGAATCCCAGGTGATAGTCGCGGTGCGCCTCCTGCGCCGCGCCGCCCGGACGCACCACGTTGACCTGCGAAGTCATCTGATAGCACGGCCCGAGCCACGCCTCGCACACGGCCGTAAGCGGCAGGTTCGCAAAGTAGTCGACGAATACGGCGGGCGCTTGCAGGCAAAGCTTCTGCTGCGCATTCCAGATACGGTCGTTCGCGCCGGCCTTCGCAAAGTGGTCAGCGCCGCTCGATCCCTGCTCGCGCTCGGCCCGGATGATGGCTTCGAACACGGCGGTCGCCTCATCTACCGGCTGCGTGTCGGCGTAGGCGCGTTCGAGCACGAGCACGCCGGCGCCGTCGCGCAGCACATGCGCCCACTCGGCCTGCAAATGCGCGCGCTGCGCCGCGTCGTCAAGCACGCCTTCGAGTTCGCGGCAGTCGTACACGGGAATGCGCTGCCTCACGTCGGCGACGAAGCGCAACGGGCCGCCTTCGTCGCGCAACCGTTTCACGAACGCTTCGAGCGAGCATTCGCGCTCGAAGTACCATTGCCGCTCCAATTGCGGCGCGCGCGCCTCGTGCTGATCCATGTGTCCGCCTCCGTTTTGTCACTAGGATAGCGTCGGCAAGCGGCGCCGGGGATATCAAAAAGCGATCAAAAACACATCAGGGCGGCATGGATCGTCGCGTCGCGCGCGCCAGTCCAGTTGGGATCGGCGACACGCGCATCACTCAAGCGGAAAGCCGTCCTTGAACGTCTGCCGCAAGAATTCCGCAAAGCGCTTGACCGCGCGCGGCACCTGCGCACCATAAGGCCGCACGACATGGAGTTGCGAAGCAAACGCGTCCACCGGCCGCCAGTTGTGCAGCAGCACGACCAGCTTGCCGCCCTGCAGCGCCGCCTGCGCGCTGAAGTCGGGCAACAGCGCAATGCCGAGATGTTCGAGCGCCGCGTCGCGCAGCGCCTCGCTGTTGTTCGCGGAGAACGGGCCGTTCACCGTCACGGTCTCACGCGCGCCTTCCGCGCGGCGGCCGGCTTTTTCGAACGACCACACGCCCGCGCCCAGCGTGCGCGGATAGAACAGACAGTCGTGCTGCGCGAGATCGGCGGGCGTTTGCGGCGTGCCGCGCTGCTTGAGGTAAGCCCGTGTGGCGACGATGACCGAGCGCGTGTCGCACAGCTTCCAGGCCACATGGGTTTCCGGCACGTGCGCGCTATGGCGAATCGCGAGATCGAACCCCTCGCTCGCAATCGAGGTGAGCCGGTCGGACAGCTCCAGTTGCACGCGCACTTCGGGATGAGCGCGCGAAAACTGCGCGAGGCGCGGCACGAGCTGCTGGCGCGCGAACGCGACGGGCGCCGTCACGCGCACCGTGCCGCGCGCCACGTCGGCCATTTCGCGCACGCTTGCGAAGCTCGCGGCTATGCTATCGAACTCCGCGCGCGTGTCCTCCACCAGGCGCCGCCCCGCTTCCGTGAAGCGCACACTGCGCGTGGTGCGCTGCACCAACGGCACGCCCGCCACCCGCTCCAGCTCGGCAATGCGCTGGCTCATCGCTGCCTTGCTCACGCCCAGGCGCGCCGCCGCCGCGGTGTAGCTGCCTTGCGCGGCCAGCACGTTCAACCAGTGCAAATGCGTCCAGAGCGCCTCTACCCGCTGCGTATCCATCGATGAAATGCTCGCGTCAATCTCGTGATCAAACTCGTGTACCCCGCGCCGATACTAGCATGGCTCGCCCGCATCTTTCACGGTCTGTGCCGTCGATTGTTCACAATTGAAAACAATC
>DATBXG010000040.1:0-2383 GCA_036514415.1 Paraburkholderia sp. | reverse complement strand
CGGCCACCGTGCCGCTGCCGGAGCGCGGAGCAGGCGTCCGCTTCGACAACGTGAGCTTCTCCTATCCGTCGCGGCCCGGCATCGCCGCCCTCAGCGGATTCTCGCTCGATGTGCGGCCCGGGGAGCACGTCGCCCTGGTGGGGCCGTCCGGCGCGGGCAAGACCACGCTCTTTCAATTGCTGCTGCGTTTTTACGATCCGCAGTCCGGCACCATCGGCATCAACGGCGTGCCGACGCAGCAGGTGTCGCTCGCGGACTTGCGCCAGGCAATCGGCGTCGTGCTGCAGGAGTCCGTGATCTTTTCGGGCAGCGTGCTCGACAATATCCGCTACGGCACGCCTGGCGCCACGCTCGAAGCCGTCCAGCGCGCCGCCGCCATGGCCGCTGCTGCGGGCTTTATCGAGGAGCTGCCGCAAGGCTACGACACGTTCCTCGGCGAGCGCGGCGTGCGCCTTTCCGGCGGACAGCGTCAGCGCATCGCGATCGCCCGCGCGATTCTCAAGAATCCGCCCATTCTGCTGCTCGACGAAGCCACCAGCGCGCTGGACGCGGCGAGCGAGCGGCTCGTGCAAACGGCGCTGGACAATGCCGCGCAGAACCGCACCACGCTCGTCATCGCGCATCGCCTTGCCACGGTGCAGCAGGCGGACCGCATTGTCGTCATGGACGAAGGCCGCATCGTCGCGCAAGGACGTCATGCCGATCTGCTGCAGAGTTCTCCGCTCTATGCGCAGCTCGCGGCGCTGCAGTTTGACGCGCAGCACAACGTGTCCCCTCCCCACCTACATCACAACGTGATATAACAACGACTCGTAAAAGAACGTCTCAACCCATGCCACTCAGGATGGAGCGATAGCAAGGGACGAATCACTTCCACCTGAGCCGGCGATGTCACCATCCCGGCACATTGGGCACAGTTTTTGCGCACCACCGGGACCCGGGCCTTGCGTTTTGCAAATGGCCATATCGCCCTTCTTTTGGGGGTGCGCAATGAATGCCGATCAATCAGGAGCCCCGCTCCTTTCGGAGGAAGACGCCCAACGCCAGCTGCGCCGCGCTGTCATTGCCAGCACGATCGGCACGACGATCGAATGGTACGACTTCTTCCTTTACAGCATCGTCACCGGGCTGATCTTCGCGAAGCTGTACTTTCCTGAATCCGACCCGCTCGTCGGCACCCTCCAGGCCTTTCTGATCTACGCCGTGGGCTTCATTGCCCGGCCGGTCGGCGCAGCCATCTTCGGCCACTACGGCGACCGCGTCGGCCGCAAGGCCACGCTGATCGTGACGCTGCTGCTCATGGGCATCGCCACGTTCGCCGTGGCCTTTGTTCCGACATATGCGTCGATCGGCATCTGGGGCGCGGTTCTGCTCACGGTGCTGCGCTTCATACAGGGCGTGGGCGTGGGCGGCGAATGGGGCGGCTCGGTGCTGATGTCCATGGAGTGGGCCCGCACCAATTCGCACCGCGGCTTCGTCGCTTCCTGGCCGCAGTTCGGTGTGCCGGCGGGACTGTTTCTCGCCAATCTCGCGGTGCTGGCCATGAGCTGGATCTCCGGCGACAGTTTTACAACCTGGGGATGGCGCGTGCCGTTTTTCCTGAGTATCGTGCTCGTCGCTATCGGCCTTTATATCCGGTTGAGCATTCTCGAAACGCCGATCTTCGCGAAGCTTCTCGCCGAGCGCAGGATCGAGAAAACACCGATGCTCGAAGTGATCCGCCGCCAGCCGAAAGACATCCTGCTTTCCGCGTTGGCGCGCATGGCCGAACAGGCGCCGTTTTACATCTACACCGCCTTCGTTTTCGCCTATGGCGTCAAGACGCTGCACGTCTCGCGGGACCTCATGCTCACAGCCGTGCTGGCGGCCGCCGTCCTGGAGTTCGTGACGATTCCGCTATTCGGGCACGTGTCCGACCTGATCGGCCGCAAGCGCATGTATATGATCGGCGCCGCGACCGTTGGCATATTCGGCTTTATTTACTTCGCGATGGTGGACACGAGAAATCCCGTGTGGATTTTTGTGGCCGTCGTGCTTTCGCTCGTGCCGCACGCCATGCTCTATGGTCCGCAGGCTGCATTCATCGCCGAATCGTTCACGGGGCGGCTGCGCTACAGCGGCGCATCGCTCGGCTACCAGCTGGCTTCAGTGATTGCGGGCGGCCCCGCGCCGTTGATCGCCACCGCGCTGTACGCGTACTACCGCTCCGGCTATTCGATCGCGATCTACATACTCGTGTGTGCCGTGATCAGCCTCTTCGCCGCCTGGCGCATGGGCGATTACACGAATAAAGATATCTCGCGCGAATACGACGACACGCACGCACTGGGCGATCGCGGGCACGCTTCGCGGCCCGCATGATCGACGCCTGAAAAAACGAAGC
>DATBXG010000039.1:0-6847 GCA_036514415.1 Paraburkholderia sp. | reverse complement strand
GCGCGGCAGGCGGGAACCGCAGTTGTTGCAGCACCGCAGTTAGCACCGCAGTTTGCTGAGTTGTAAGCCGTGGCGGAGCAATCCGCCGCGGTGGGCAGCGTAGCGACACCGCGCACGGCAGTCCCCCGCCGAGCGCGGCGTCGGAAATCTTCGCAATTTCTGGCGGCGCTTGCCCGAAGCCGTATTTCACCCCTACAGTTTCAAGTTATTGCCCTTTGCGCGCGATCCTGGATACCTCCATGCCCACACCCGCCTATAAACGCGTCCTGCTCAAACTTTCCGGCGAAGCCCTGATGGGCGATGATGCCTTTGGCATCAATCGCGCAACGATCGAACGTATGGTGGCGGACGTGGCCGAGGTGGTGCGGCTCGGCACGCAGCTCGCAGTCGTGATCGGCGGCGGCAACATTTTCCGCGGCGTCGCGGGCGGCGCGGCCGGCATGGACCGCGCGACCGCCGACTACATGGGCATGCTGGCCACGATGATGAACGCGCTCGCGCTGCAGGACGCCATGCGCCACGCGGGCATCGAGGCGCGCGTGCAGTCGGCGCTGCGCATGGACCAGGTCGTCGAGCCGTACATCCGCCCCCGCGCGATCCGCCAGCTCGAAGAGGGCAAGGTCGTGATCTTCGCCGCGGGAACGGGCAACCCGTTCTTCACCACCGACACGGCTGCTGCGCTGCGCGGCTCGGAAGTCGGCGCCGAAGTCGTGCTCAAGGCCACGAAGGTCGACGGCGTCTACTCGGCCGACCCGAAGAAGGACGCGACGGCCACGCGTTACTCGACGATCAGCTTCGATGAGGCGATTGGCCGCAACCTGCAGGTGATGGACGCTACGGCGTTCGCGCTGTGCCGCGACCAGAAGCTGCCGATCCGGGTGTTTTCGATCAACAAGCCCGGTGCCCTCAAGCGCATCGTTCTGGGCGAAGACGAAGGTACGCTCGTCCACGTGTAAACTCTCGTCTCACGAGAGATTCGAACACGGGCCGCGCCGCCCATCAGCGCGCCGGCGGGCCCGTACCGTTATGAAGGTTCGGAGGTATCAAAATGGCTGTGGCTGACATCAAGAAGGGCGCCGAGCAGAAAATGCAGCGCTCGATCGAAGCGTTCAAGAGCGATCTGGCGAAAATCCGCACGGGCCGGGCCCACACCGGCCTGCTCGACCACATCCAGGTCGACTACTACGGCTCGCCCGTGCCCATCTCGCAGGTCGCGAACCTCACGCTCGTCGACGCACGCACGATCGGCGTCCAGCCGTGGGAAAAGAAGATGGTCCAGGTCATCGAAAAAGCGATCCGCGAGTCGGATCTCGGCCTGAACCCGGCAACGCACGGCGATCTGATCCGCGTGCCGATGCCCGCGCTCACCGAAGAGCGCCGCAAGGAGCTGACGAAGATCGTCAAGAACGAAGGCGAAACGGCGAAGGTCGCCGTGCGCAATCTACGCCGCGACGCCAATGAGCAGCTCAAGAAGCTCGTGAAGGACAAGGAGATCTCCGAAGACGACGAGCGCCGCGGCAGCGACGACGTCCAGAAGTTGACGGACCGCTTCGTGGCCGAGATCGACAAGCTCGTGCAGACGAAGGAAGCCGAGATCATGACGGTCTGAGGCCTTCGGGCTCCCAGATTCGCCGGTTGTATTGGCGTTTTTCCCGGCGATTTCCATTTTCCATAGCAGTTATAGTCCGACGGCCATGACCTATACCAGCTCAACCGTTCACGTGCCCGACGTGGCGGCCGTACCGCGCCACATCGCGATCATCATGGACGGCAATGGCCGTTGGGCAACGCAGCGCCGCCTGCCGCGCGTCGCAGGCCACACGCGCGGCGTCGACGCCGTGCGCTCGGTCGTCGAGACGTGCGTGGAGCGCGGCGTCGAGTACGTCACGCTGTTCGCGTTCAGTTCCGAGAACTGGCGCCGCCCGACCGACGAAGTCTCGTTCCTCATGCGCCTGTTCGTCAGCGCGCTCGAGCGCGAGGTGGCGCGGCTGCACGCGAACGGCATCCGCCTGCGCGTGGTCGGCGACCTGTCGATGTTCAACGAGCGCATCCAGGACCTGATTCGCCGCGCGGAAACCAGGACCGCGCGCAATACCCGTCTCACGCTCACGATCGCCGCGAACTACGGTGGCCGCTGGGACATCCTGCAGGCGACCCGCAAGCTGGTCGAGGAGGCCGCGGCCGCGGGCCAACCGGTGCCCGTTACCGAAGACACGCTCGCCCAGCATCTGGCAATGGCCTACGCGCCCGAGCCCGATCTCTTCATCCGCACGGGTGGGGAGCAGCGGGTGAGCAACTTCCTGCTCTGGCAACTCGCGTACGCCGAGTTCTATTTCACCGACACGTTCTGGCCGGATTTCGACGCCGAAGCGCTCAATCGCGCCATCGCGTCGTATGCCGAGCGCGAGCGCCGTTTCGGGCGCACGAGCGCGCAGGTCGTCGCCCAGAACGCCGATTCACTTTCATGCTGAAGACCCGCGTCATCACGGCGCTCGTCCTGCTGGCCGTTTTTCTGCCAGTCACCCTGTTCGCGCCGGTGGCGGCGTTCGGCGCGCTGATCGGCGTCGTGGTCGTGTTCGCCGCGTGGGAATGGGCACGTCTCCTGAAGGCCGGCGCCACCGGCTCGATTGCCTATGCGGTGGTCGCGGCTGCTGTCGTGGCGCTCAGCACGCGCCTGCCGACGTCCCGGCCGCTCTTTCAGGCGGCGGGCGTGTTCTGGATCATCGCCGGGCCTTACGTGCTGCTGCGCAAGCCGGTGCTCGCCGCGGGCGCCTGGCGCGCTTTCCTGCTCGCCGCCGGAGTCGTCCTGTTCGCTGCCTGCTGGCATGCCCTCGTGGCGGCGCGCACGGCGAGCGTGGCGTTCGTCCTGTCCCTTCTGCTCGTCGTCTGGCTGGCCGATATCGGCGCATACTTTGCAGGTAAGGCATTCGGCAAGCATAAGCTCGCGCCTGCGATCAGCCCCGGCAAGACCTGGGAGGGCGCCGTGGGCGGGTGGGCCGCCGTGATGGTGCTCTCCGGCGCGGCGATCGCGCTGCACGCGTTCGAACCTACGCTGTATTCCGCGCTGGCGGCCCAGATCGGGCTTGGCCGTGCGCTTTTCGTACTTACCGTGCTGGTCGCGTTCAGCGTGATCGGCGATCTGTTCGAGTCGATGCTGAAGCGCCAGGCTGGCGTGAAGGATTCGAGCGGCCTCCTGCCCGGCCACGGCGGAGTCCTCGACCGCATCGACGCGTTGCTGCCCGTGCTGCCGCTCGCCATGCTGCTGCTTCGGCCAGAAGCGTTTGGCTAGAGATTTGAATATGCAAAAACGACTCACTCTGCTCGGCTCCACGGGCTCGATTGGAGACAGCACGCTCGACGTCGTCGCGCGGCATCCGCAACGTTTCTCGGTCTACGCGCTCACCGCGCATCGCAACGGCGACAAGCTCGTCGAGCAATGCCTGCGCTTTGCGCCCGAAGTGGCCGTGGTTGGCGACGCCGCCACCGCCGCGCAGGTCGAGCGCAAGCTGCGCGAGGCCGGCTCGAAGACGGTCGTGACCTACGGGCCGCAGGCGCTCGTGGAAGTCTCGAAGAGCGACGGCTGCGACACCGTGGTCGCGGCGATCGTCGGCGCGGCGGGTCTCGCGCCCACGCTCGCGGCAGCGAAGGCCGGCAAGCAGATCCTGCTCGCCAACAAGGAAGCGCTCGTGATGTCGGGCGACATCTTCATGGATACGGTGCGCGACAGCGGCGCGGTGCTGCTTCCGCTCGACAGCGAGCACAACGCCGTGTTCCAGTGCTTTCCACGCGAAGGCGCGCAACACGGCGGCGTGACCAAAATCATCCTGACCGCCTCGGGCGGCCCGTTCCGCACGCGCGAGCCCTCGACGCTCGTGAACGTGACGCCCGACGAGGCCTGCAAGCACCCGAACTGGTCGATGGGCCGCAAGATTTCGGTCGACTCGGCCACGATGATGAACAAGGGCCTCGAAGTGATCGAGGCGCACTACCTGTTCGACTTGCCGGGCGAGCGCATCGACGTGCTGATCCATCCGCAGAGCGTGATCCACTCGATGGTCTCGTACGCCGACGGTTCGGTGCTCGCGCAACTAGGCAACCCCGACATGCGCACGCCGATCGCGCACGCGCTGGCTTACCCGGAGCGGGTCGACTCCGGCGTCGCTCAGCTCGATCTGGCGCAGATCGCGACGCTCACGTTCGAGAAGCCCGATTACGCCCGCTTCCCGTGCCTCGCGCTCGCGATGCAGGCGTTGACCGCCGGCGGCGTGGCGAGCGCGGCGCTCAACGCGGCGAACGAGGTCGCGGTGGAAGCATTTTTGAATCGGCGCATCGGCTTCATGGCCATCGCCCAGACGGTGGACGCCGTACTCAACGCGCTCGAGAACCGCAGCGCGTCGAGTCTCGAAGTCGTGCTCGAAGCCGACGCGGCGGCCCGCCGTGCAGCTCACACCATCATCGACAGCCTGCCGGTGCCGGCCTGACAGGCCACCGAGGGGCTCGCGAAGGGTCCTCAGAGGCCCTTGGGCACGCGAGCCTGACCTCGGGGCTGCTCCCGCACTGGCGTGCTGCTTCCAGCCAAGGAGGCGCTCATGAACCTGCTTACTGAACTGGTCGCGTTCATCGTGGCGATCGGCGTGCTTGTCGTCGTCCACGAGTACGGGCACTACAGCGTCGCACGCCTGTGCGGCGTGAAGGTTCTGCGCTTCTCGATCGGCTTTGGCAAGCCGCTCGTCCAGTGGGTCAACAAGAAGAGCGGCACCGAGTGGACCATCTCGGCACTGCCGCTCGGTGGCTACGTGAAGATGCTCGACGAGCGGGAGTCGGACGAAAAGATTGCGGCGCGCGATTTGCCGCACGCGTTCAACCGCCAGTCGGTCGGCAAGCGCATCGCGATCGTTGCGGCCGGGCCGATTGCCAATTTCGTGCTGGCCATCGCGCTCTTCGCGGTGGTGTACGCGAGCGGGGTGACCGAGCAGTCGGCCATCGTCGCGGCGCCGCCCGCGCAATCCGCGGCGGCCCGGGCGGGCTTCCAGGGCGGCGAGACGATTCTTTCGGTGAGCGATGCAAACGGCAGCGACACCGAGCGCGTACGTTCGTGGTCGGACCTGCGCTGGAAGCTGCTCGCGTCGGCATTCGATCAGGGGCATGTCGTCCTTTCCGCGCGTGACGGCGCCGGCACCTACGATTTTCCGCTCGATCTCTCGCAGCTCACCAGCAAGGATCTCGACGACGACTTCATGGCGAAGCTCGGCCTCGAAGCGGGCGGCAGCACGCTGAAAGTGGCCGCTGTGGAGGCGGGCAGTGCGGCGCAACATGCCGGGCTGCAAGCGGGTGATCAACTGCGCGCCATCGACGGCCGTCCCGTGGACAGCGCAAGCACGTTCATCAGCTACGTGAAGGGGCATGCGGGCAAGCCGGTGCGGCTCACGGTCACGCGCGATGACGTTGCCCAGCACGGGCAGCACACGCTCCTGCTGACCGTCACGCCAACGCTTCAGCGCGATGCGCAGACGGGCGACGAAGTGGGGCGGATTGGCGCGGCGCTCTCGGCGCAGGCGCCTTCGGTGGATGTCCGCTACGGGCCGCTGGAGAGCGTGCGCCTCGGTGCGCATCGCACGTGGGACATCGCCGTGTATTCGCTGCGGATGTTCGGCCGCATGGTCACCGGCGAGGCTTCTCTGAGGAATCTGTCCGGTCCGGTGACGATTGCTGACTATGCCGGCAAGAGCGCAAGACTCGGCCCGTCCGCATTTTTGTCTTTCCTCGCTCTCGTGAGCATCAGCCTCGGCGTATTGAATCTGCTCCCAATTCCGGTATTGGACGGGGGGCATCTGTTATATTATGCGGTTGAAGCCGTAACGGGCAAAGCCGTCTCGGAGCGCTGGCAGCTCGTGCTGCAGCGCGCGGGACTTGCCTGCATCGTCGCGCTGTCGGCGATCGCGTTGTTCAACGATCTGGCTCGGTTAATCCATTTTTAAAGATGTCTGGCGGCGTCCGTGGGCGGGCCGCCTGATCTGATGCAGCTATACATAATTGGGGAAGCACGTTGTTTAGACCTCATCGCTTGGTTCCAAAAACGGTTGCGGCCGCGGCGATCGCCGCACATGGATTCGTTGCCCACGCAGCAACGACGCCTTTCGTGGTTCAGGACATCCGCATCGAAGGGCTGCAACGCGTCGAGCCGGGCACGGTGTTCGCCTATCTGCCGATCAAGCAGGGCGACACGTTCACCGACGACAAGGCGTCCGAGGCCATCCGCGCACTCTATGCGACGGGCTTCTTCAACGACGTGAAGATCGCCACCGAAGGCGGCGTGGTGGTCGTGCAGGTGCAGGAGCGCCCGGCTATCGGCACGATCGACTTCGCGGGCATCAAGGAATTCGACAAGGACAACCTCACGAAGGCGCTGCGCGCAGTCGGCCTCTCGCAAGGCCGCTACTACGACAAGGCGCTCGTCGACAAGGCCGAGCAGGAGTTGAAGCGCCAGTACCTCACGCGCGGCTTCTACGCCGCCGAGGTCACGACCACGGTCACGCCGATCGACCGCAACCGCGTCGGCCTGCTGTTCTCGGTGGTCGAAGGTCCGAGCGCGAAGATCCGCCAGATCAACTTCATCGGCAACAAGACGTACAGCACCGGCACGCTGCTCGCCGAGATGCAGCTGTCCACGCCGAACTGGTTCTCCTGGTACACGAAGAACGACCTGTACTCGAAGGAAAAGCTCACGGGCGACCTCGAGAACGTGCGCTCGTACTACCTGAACCACGGCTACCTCGAGTTCAACATCGACTCGACGCAGGTCTCGATCTCGCCCGACAAGAAGGACATGTACCTCACCATCGGCATT
>DATBXG010000038.1:0-4035 GCA_036514415.1 Paraburkholderia sp. | reverse complement strand
ACGCGCGCGCCGACGAACATGGCCGTGGCGCCCTGCGCCGTGCGCCCGGTCTCGAACGACGTGATTTCGATGCGCTCGCCGGCCGCTGCCGCGATCGCGGCGGCCACGGCTTGCGCGTGAGCCTCGTCCACGCTGGCGGCCGATGGCATCGCCACGTCGCGGCCTTCCCAGCGCACGCGGCCCGCGCCCACGTAGGCAGCTGGCGCATGCGTCTCGAAGTACTCACGAGCGAAAAGTGCGCAGACCGCATCGCTGGTGATTTCCTCGCCCGACTGATCGGCGACGGTCTGCACCGCGTGGCTGAACTCGATCTGCACGCGGCGCGGCGGCGTGAAGCCCATGCCGCGTTCGAGCAGATACGTCGCGCCGCCCTTGCCCGACTGGCTGTTCACGCGGATCACGGCGTCATAGCTGCGGCCGAGGTCGGCGGGATCGATCGGGAGATAGGGCACTTCCCAGATGGCGTCGGGCTGCTGCTGCGCGAAGCCCTTGCGGATCGCGTCCTGGTGCGAGCCCGAGAACGCCGTGAACACGAGGTCGCCCGCGTACGGATGGCGCGGGTGCACCGGAAGCTGGTTGCAGCGCTCGACCACGCGGCGCACAGCGTCGATGTCGGAGAAGTCGAGGCCCGGGTCGATGCCCTGGGTGTAGAGGTTCATCGCGAGCGTGACGAGATCGACGTTGCCGGTGCGCTCGCCGTTGCCGAAGAGGCAGCCTTCGATGCGGTCCGCGCCCGCAAGCAGCGCCATTTCGGCGGCGGCGACCGCCGTGCCGCGGTCGTTGTGCGGATGCACCGAGAGGACGATGCTATCGCGGTACGCGAGGTTGCGGTCCATCCACTCGATCTGGTCGGCGTAGACGTTGGGCATGGCCGCCTCGACGGTCGCCGGCAGGTTCACGATCATCTTGTGATCGCGCGTAGGGCGCCACGTTTGCGCGACGGCGTCGCAGACTTCGCGCGCGAACGTGAGTTCGCTCATGCTGAACGTTTCCGGCGAATACTCGTAGATCCAGTGCGTTTCCGGGTGTTTGTCGGCGTGTTCGCGGATCATGCGCGTGCCGTCCACCGCGAGCGCCTTCACGTCATCCTTCGATTGCCCGAACACGATCCTGCGGAACGACGGGCAAATCGCGTTGTAGAGATGCACGATGGCGCGCGGGACACCTTCGAGCGCTTCGAACGTGCGGGCGATCAGTTCATCACGCGACTGCACGAGCACTTCGATCGTCACGTCCTCGGGAATGCGCTTCTCCTCGATCAGCTTGCGCACGAAATCGAAGTCGGTCTGCGACGCCGACGGAAAGCCGACTTCGATTTCCTTGAAGCCGATCGCCACCAGCATCTCGAAGAACCCGGTCTTCTGCTCGATGCTCATGGGCTCGATGAGCGACTGGTTGCCGTCGCGCAAGTCCGTACTCATCCAGATCGGCGCGCGCTCGACGGTGCGCGTGGGCCAGCGTCGGCCATTCAATCGGACGGCAGGGAAGGGGCGGTACTTCTCGGCGGGATTACGCAACATGGCATGCCTCGTTCGTTTTGTCGTTTGCGATGGCGGTCGTGAGCAGGCGGCTGGCTTGCTGACGACGGGGCGGCACAGTTGCAAACGAACGGGCGGAACGAGCCGTCGTGACGAACGCGGCGATGGTGGTGACCATCGCGGGTGCGGACGAAGACAACGAAAACGATGCCCATGCAACGTGCATTTTGACCCTCGCGACTCGTCCGAGCGGTAAACGGACGAATAGAGACGACAGGTTGTAAGAAAACTACGGGTTTGGGGTACTGCGAGAACTGCTTTGGGAGGACTGCACGACCGAAGAGGTGGTCGCGCAGCGCTACGCCTGGCTTACGCTAGACGTAGCGATAGGGCCGCTAGGCGGCCGAAGGTAATTCGGAGGGTGTTCGGGAAGGAACGCATTCGTCCAATGTAAGGCAGGTCAGGCGAATGTGTCAACAGGGAATCTGCGGCCGGGGCAGGCGAAGATGCATGCAGATGATCGCAAATGCTTGCTGAAGGCGCTTGCGCTCCCTTTGCGAAAGGTCCAGGCGCGGGTCTCGACGCGAACTCAGACGCGCCTGGCGATCCGCTTGATCGTCTCGATCTGGCGCGTGATGGCTTCGGGCACCGGCGCTTCGCCGCGCAGCACGGCTTCGATCCACGCGGCCGTAGCGGGTGCATCACGGCCTTCGGGAAGATCCACTTCGGGGGCGTCAGGCGACGAGCGCTCCGGCGCGACCAGCGTCTCGCACATGCCGTCGTGCAGCCAGTCGACCTGCACCTGACGGCGCGTGTCCGCTACCGCTTCGCCCTCGGTGCCGCGCGCGAGCAGCGCGCCGCCCACGGCGGCTTCCGGATGCGCTGCGAAGAGGGCGCTCAGGCTTTCGCGATACGGCGGGTGCGTGTAGTTCACGAGGCGCAGGCCCGGCTGCGCGAACGGCTGCAGCAGCTTCACGAGCGTATGCGTGGAATTGCGCACGCCCATGCGCCGGCGCAGCGAGAGCAGGCGCGCGAGCTGCGGTGCGAGCGTCTCGATCGAGGCGAACGCCACGCGGCGCGAGGTCAGCAGCGCCTCTATCCCGGCGTGATCGCGCGCTTCGGGCTGGTTCAGCGCCGCGAAAATTTCCGCGCTCGTCACGCGGCCCGGGTCGACGGTGACGCCGTGCACGAGCGTCGGCACGCCTTCGCGCGCGAGCAGCAGGGCGAGCAGCGGCACGAGATTCGGCTGCTTGCGCGCGCCGTTGTAGCTCGGGATCGACACGGGCCGATAGTCGCCTTGCGGCACCGCGAGCGGTGCGAATGACGCATGCGCAGCCAAGAGCATGGCAGCGAGCTCGTCGGCGGTTTCGCCCTTGAGTCGGTAAGCGAGCAGCACCGCGCCCAGCTCAAGTTCGGGCACGCGGCCGTCGAGCATCGCAGCGTAGAGCGCGTGCGTGTCTTCCGGCGAGAGCGAGCGCGCGCCGTGCGGTCCGCGGCCGATCTCCTTGATGAAGCGGGCGCACGGGAAGATGTCGGTGGAGTCGGCGGTGGTCATGGGCAAGCGCGGTTCGTTCGACGGCGTGCGGTTGCATCGTGCGCAGCAAACGCTTCGCGCGCTGCGGGCCGCCGTCGTATGGAAATGGGGATGCGACAAGTATCGCATGAGCGCGGCGGACCTCGCCGGCCGCACCTCGCCAGCGGACCCACGAAAGCTCCACCGCGCACGCCCACCTCGCGCGTTACACTCGCGATTGTTTAGGGGGCGCAAGCCTCGCCGCCACACCTGGCAAGCCCTGAAAGTCCACTGGCCCGCGTGCCTCACGCACGCGCCATCACAAAGACGGAGAACTCCCATGACGTACGTATTCGAACCGGCGCCGCTCGCCTCGGTGCCGGTGGCAGGCAGCGACACACGCTTCCCGGTGCGGCGTATCTACTGCGTTGGCCGCAATTACGAGGCGCATGCGCGCGAGATGGGCCACGATCCCAACCGCGAGCCGCCGTTCTTCTTCTCCAAGCCCGCCGACGCCGTGCTTTACGTCGCGCCCGGCTCGACCGCCGAGTTCCCGTATCCCGCTCAGTCGCACAACGTGCACTTCGAAATGGAACTCGTCGCGGCGATCGGCAAGGGTGGCAAGGACATTCCCGTTGCGAGCGCGCTCGACCACGTCTATGGCTACGCGCTCGGTCTCGACATGACGCGCCGGGATCTGCAAGGCGAGGCGAAGAAACTCGGCCGTCCGTGGGACACGGCCAAGGGCTTCGACCATTCGGCGCCCATTGGTCCGATTCACCCGGTCTCGCAGATCGGGCAGCTCTCGAAGGGCGAGATCTGGCTCGCCGTCAACGGCGAGGACAAGCAGCGTTCGGACATCTCGCAGATGATCTGGCCGGTTGCCGACACGATCGCGTTCCTTTCGACGCTGTTCGAACTCAAGGCCGGCGACCTGATCTTCACGGGCACGCCCGAAGGCGTGGGCGCCGTGGTCAAGGGCGACGTGATGACGGGCGGCGTGGACGGTATCGGCGAGTTCGCCGTGCGGGTCGTCTGAGCGGT
>DATBXG010000037.1:0-7017 GCA_036514415.1 Paraburkholderia sp. | reverse complement strand
AGCGCCGGCCGCTGCCGGAATCGGTGCTGCAATCGATCGACAAGCAGCTCATGACGCTCTACGCGAAGCTGGAGCAGGCCGGCATTCCGGCCGGCTCGCCGGCCACGCGGCGGCTGTTCAGCCAGTAACGCGCAACGCCCGCAATCCGCCACCAGACAAGGCGCGGCGCCGTAAGGGCGCCGCGCTTTTTTTGCGCAGGCGATACGGCATGTGCGGCGCGCTCAGGTCGTGGCGACGGTTCATGGGGGCTCGGATGCCGTCGCCGTGCACCCAGGTTCGCATTGCCGGCTCCGGGCGTCAGCGGCATGGACGCAGCGTTAGCCATCCGGCCAGGGCTATCGGGAGGGCCGTGCGGCGACGCACGAAGATGGCCGTTCGGCCGATGCGACATGCGCCGCTTCCTGAGATAATCTGACGTCCGAAATCCTTTCCAACTGCGAGTTGCCCAAGGCATGGTCCGTACCCCCGCCCGTCCTCCCGAAGAAGCCACCGCTGCGCAGCGCGCGGTGTGGTTGCGCGCCGAACTCGAGCGGGCGAATCACGCCTACTACGTGCTCGACCAGCCGGAGCTGCCCGACGCGGAATACGACAAGCTGTTTGGCGAGCTCCAGCAGATCGAGGCAGTGCACCCCGATCTCATCACGCCCGAATCGCCCACCCAGCGCGTGGGCGGCGAGGCAGCCGCGGGCTTCGAGCCCGTGCAGCACGATGTGCCGATGCTCTCGCTCAACAACGGTTTCGCCGACGAGGACATCGTTGCGTTCGACAAGCGCGTGGCCGATGCGCTTGGCAAGATCGAGGGCGCCGAAGCCGTCGATGCGGCCGGGGTCGAATATGCCTGCGAACTCAAGTTCGACGGCCTCGCCATTTCGCTGCGCTATGTCGATGGCGTGTTCGTCCAGGCGTCCACGCGCGGCGACGGCACGACCGGCGAGAACGTCACCGGGAACGTCCGCACGATCCGCTCGCTGCCGCTGCGCCTGGAGGGCAAGCGCGTGCCGAAGGTGCTCGACGTGCGCGGCGAAGTGCTGATGTTCCGCCGCGACTTCGAGCGCATGAACCAGCGCCAGCGCGACGCCGGCCAGAAGGAATTCGCGAACCCGCGCAACGCCGCGGCGGGCAGCCTGCGGCAGCTCGATCCGAAGATCACGGCGCAGCGGCCGCTGTCGTTCTTTGCTTATGGCATTGGCGTGCTCGAGGGCGAGCCGATGCCGGCCACCCATAGCGAACTGCTCGACTGGTACGCGCAAATGGGCTTGCCGGTCAATGCCGAGCGCGCGGTCGTGAAGGGCGCCCAAGGTCTGCTCGAATTCTTCCGCGCCGTGGGCGAGAAGCGCGATGGCCTGCCGTACGACATCGACGGCGTGGTCTACAAGGTGAACCGCCGCGACGAGCAGGAGGCGCTCGGTTTCGTCTCGCGCGCGCCGCGCTTCGCGCTCGCGCACAAGTTCCCGGCCCAGGAGGCGCTCACGAAGCTGCTGGCCATCGACGTGCAGGTGGGCCGCACGGGCGCCATCACGCCGGTCGCGCGGCTCGAGCCGGTGTTCGTCGGCGGCGCGACCGTGACCAATGCCACGCTGCACAACGAAGACGAAGTGCGCCGCAAGGACATCCGCATCGGCGACACCGTGATCGTGCGGCGCGCGGGCGACGTGATTCCCGAAGTGGTGAGCGCGCTGCTGGACCGGCGTCCCGCCGACGCAAGCGAGTTCGTGATGCCGACCGCTTGCCCCGTGTGTGGCTCGCGCATCGAGCGCCTGCCCGACGAGGCGATCGCGCGCTGCACCGGCGGCCTCTTCTGTCCGGCCCAGCGCAAGCAGGCGCTCTGGCACTTCGCCCAGCGCCGGGCGCTCGACATCGACGGCCTGGGGGAGAAGATCATCGACCAACTGGTCGACCAGAACCTCGTGCGCACGCCCGCCGATCTTTTCAATCTCGGCTTCGGAACGCTCGCGCAGCTCGATCGCATGGCGGACAAGTCGGCGCAGAACCTGCTCGACTCGCTCGAAAAGGCCAAGTCCACGACGCTCGCGCGCTTCATCTACGCGCTCGGCATCCGGCATGTGGGCGAATCGACAGCCAGGGATCTTGCGAAGCATTTCGGCTCGCTCGATCCGATCATGAGCGCGTCGGTCGAGGAACTGCTCGAAGTGAATGATGTCGGGCCGATCGTCGCGCTCGCCATTCACGAGTTTTTTGCGGAAGAGCATAACCGCACGGTGATCGAGCAACTGCGCGCGCCGGGCAAAGTAACATGGGCGGAAGGCCCGCCCGCGCCGAGGGCGCCGGTGGGCGTGCTGGCAGGCAAGACGGTGGTGCTCACCGGCACGCTGCCCACGCTGACCCGGGACGAGGCGAAGGAGATGCTGGAGACGGCGGGCGCGAAGGTGGCCGGTTCGGTGTCGAAGAAGACCGATTATGTGGTGGCGGGCGCCGACGCGGGCAGCAAGCTTGCGAAAGCCGAGGAACTTGGCGTGCCGGTGCTCGACGAAGAAGGAATGCGCAAGCTCCTGGAGGGGCAAACGACATGATTCGCGAAATTCTCAAGATGGGCGATCCGCGCCTGCTCAGCATTGCAAAGCCGGTCGATCACTTCGATACGCCCGAGTTGCACGAGCTCATTGCCGACATGTTCGACACCATGCATGCGGCGAACGGCGCGGGCCTGGCCGCCCCGCAGGTCGGCGTCGACCTGCAGGTAGTGATCTTCGGCTTCGAGCAGAACGAGCGCTATCCGGAGGCGCCTGCGGTGCCGCAAACGGTCTTGATCAATCCGGTCATCCATCCGTTGTCGCACGACATGGAAGAGGGCTGGGAGGGCTGCCTTTCGGTGCCGGGCATGCGCGGCGCAGTCAGCCGCTACTCGATGATCCGCTACAACGGCTTCGACCAGTACGGCACGCCCATCGAGCGCGTGGCCGAGGGCTTTCACGCCCGGGTCGTCCAGCACGAATGCGATCACCTGATCGGCAAGCTGTACCCCATGCGTATCACCGACTTCTCGAAGTTCGGTTTTACCGAGGTGCTGTTTCCGGAACTCGACCCGGACAGGGACGACTGAACGTCGACGCATCAAACGAAACGGGAGCCTGATGGCTCCCGTTTTTTTATCCAGCGCGGTGCTTGCAGCGAAGCGCCGTCAGAACGCTTCGTCGGCCGCCAGATAGCGCCATTGGCCCTGTGGCAGGGCGCCGAGCAGCACGCGGCCCATGCGCACGCGCTTGAGGCCCACCACCTTGAGGCCGACCAGTTCGCACATGCGGCGGATCTGGCGTTTCTTGCCTTCGCGCAGCACGAAACGCAACTGCTCGCCGTTCTGCCAGCTCACCTGGGCCGGCTTGAGCGGCACGTCGTCGAGCGACAGGCCGTGGCGCAGCTTCGCGAGCAGCTCAGGCGGGAAGTGCTGATCGATCTCGGTCTCGATGTCGTTGTAGGTGACGCGCACGAGGTATTCCTTGTCGATGTCCGAGCTCTCGCCGATCAGCTGCTTGGCCACCCGGCCGTCCTGGGTCAGCACGAGCAGGCCCGTCGAGTCGATGTCGAGCCGGCCTGCGGGCGCAAGCGTGCGCAGATGCTTTGCCGAGAAGCGGATGCCCGAGCGGTCGCCTTCCCAATGATTCTCGCCGGTGACGAGCGTGGCGGCGGGCTCATAGCCATCTTCCGCCTGGCCCGACACATAGCCGACGGGCTTGTGCAGCAGGATCGTCACCTGGCGCGCCTGCGCGGCGAGCGCGGCCGGGTCGATCTCGATGCGCTGATTGGGCGTGACCTTGGCACCGAGCGTGTCGACGACTTCGCCGTCCACATAGACCCAGCCTTTTTCGATCCATTCATCGGCTTCACGGCGCGAGCACAGGCCCAGTTCGGACATGCGCTTGGACAGTCGCAGCGTGTTGTCGCCGTCGACTTCTTCCCGCGGCGCGCGGCGCGGCGCGGATACGGCGTCGTCGCCGCGGCGTGGGGGCTTGTCGGCCGACTTGACGGGGCGGGCGGTCTTGCGCGCGCTGCCGCCTTCGCGGTCGTCGCTCCAGGCGGATTTCACCGGGCGCGCGAAACGGCGCTCCGTACCCTCGTCGCGCCGCGGCGCGGGGCGGCGGTCGTTGCTGTCCGTGCGGCGTGCGAAGCGCTCCTCGCCGCCTTCGCCCCGGCTGCGCGGCGGGCGGCGGTCATCGCCTTCGGTGCGGCGTGCGGGGCGTCGCTCACCACTTTCCTCGCGGCTGCGCGGCGGGCGGCGGTCATCGCCTTCGGGCCGAGGCGCGAAACGACGCTCACCACCTTCCTCGCGGCTACGCGGCGGGCGGCGGTCATCGCCTTCGGTGCGGCGCGCGAAGCGACGCTCACCATTTTCCTCGCGGCTACGCGGCGGGCGGCGGTCATCGCCTTCGGGCCGAGGCGCGAAACGACGCTCCCCACCTTCCTCGCGGCTGCGCGGCGGGCGGCGGTCGTCGCCTTCGGCGCGTCGCGCGAAACGACGCTCCCCACCTTCCTCGCGGCTACGCGGCGGGCGGCGGTCATCGCCTTCGGTGCGCCGTTCGAAACGCCGCTCACCACCTTCTTCACGGCTGCGCGCGGGACGGCGGTCGTCGCCTTCGGTGCGGCGCGCAAAGCGACGCTCGCCGCCTTCGTCGCGACCACGGGCCGGGCGGCGATCATCGCCTTCGGGGCGAGGCGCGAAACGACGCTCGCCACCTTCCTCACGACCTCGCGAAGGCCGGCGATCATCGCCTTCGGTGCGTCGCGCGAAACGTCGCTCACCGCCTTCCTCGCGACCGCGCGCGAAGCCACGCGCGTCATCGCCTGAGCGCCGCGCCGGCCGACGCTCGTCGCCGAAGCCACCTTCACGAGCGGGCCGCGCCGGCCGGCTCGAACCATCGCGCTCACGCGTCATCGCCGGCCGTGCCGGGCGCTCGCCAGGGCGCGTATCGCCGGTGCGCGTCGCAGTGCGCGCAGGCTTCGCCGCCGCCGACGTTTTGGGACCCGATGCCGGCCGGGCTTTCGCCGGCCGCGCCTCAGCCGGCCGAGTCTCAGCCGGCCGCACCGGCTTACGCGCGGTCGTGCTGCCGCGGCGGACGGGGGCGCGTTCCGGAGTGGTCGGGCGCGGATGTTTGGCTGTCAGTTTGGCTCGCATGGATCTGGGTATTTCGCTTGGGTCATTCACACTGCTATCGCGCGCAGCAATTCGGTCTCGACGCGAATCTGCTGGCGGTTGTCGGACAGTCCCGAGCCGTCGAGCAGAAACACGTCTTCGACGCGTTCGCCGAGCGTATTGATCCGCGCCGCATGGACGCCGACATGATGCTCGGCGAGCACGCGCGCGATGGAATAGAGGAGGCCCGGCCGGTCGTTCGCCGACACGGACAGGATGTAGTATTGGCCGCGCTCGTCGGCCCGCAGGTCGACGCGCGGCGTCACCGGGAAGGTGCGCGACAGGCGCGAGAGGCGTCCCTTCGACGGCTCGGGCAGCGCATTGCCGGTGGCGCTCAGCCGCGCCGCGAGTTCCTGTTCGACGAGGTTCGCGATATCGCGGTAATGCACGTCGCCCTCGGTGTGGGCGACGATGAAGTTATCGAGCGCGTAGCCGTGGCGCGTCGTGCTCACGCGAGCGTCGAGCACGGACAGGCCACTGCGGTCGAAGTACGCGCACATCGTCGCGAAGAGATCGGGGCGGTCCTTTGCATAGACGAGCACCTGGAGCGCCTCGCCGATGGGCGAAGGGCGCGCGCGCACGACCGGTTCCGGCGCCTCGACGTGGCGGTAGAGCACGCGCGTTTGCCAGGCGATGTCGGCGGCGTCGTGGCGCAGGAAGTAGCCCACGTCGAGCTTGTCCCAGAGCGCGCAGTGCGCGTGCTCCGGCACCGTCTCGAGGCGCAGCAGCGCAAGCGCCAGTTCCTGGCGCGTCTTCAGTTCGGAGTGCGCGTCGGGCTTGGCGCCGCCGAGCACGGCGAGCGTCGAGCGGTAGAGGTCTTCGAGGAGCTTGCCCTTCCAGTTGTTCCAGACCTTCGGGCTCGTGCCGCGGATGTCGGCGACCGTCAGAAGGTAAAGCGCCGAAAGGCGCCGCTCGGTGCCGACCAGATCGGCGAAGCCCTTGACGACCTCGGGGTCGGTGATGTCCTGCTTTTGCGCGACCTGGCTCATGGTCAGGTGCTGCTGGACGAGCCAGACGATCAGATCGGCGTCGTCGCCCGTAATGTCGTGCTCGCGGCAAAAGCGCCGCGCGTCGGCCATGCCGAGCTGCGAATGGTCGCCGCCGCGGCCCTTGGCGATGTCATGGAACAGCGCCGCGACGTAGAGCACCCACGGGCGCTCGAAGTTGGCGATGAGCTGGCTGCAGAACGGATACTCGTGCGCATGCTCGGCCACGGCGAAGCGGCGCATGTTGCGCAGCACCATCAGGATGTGCTGATCGACCGTATAGACGTGATAGAGGTCGTGCTGCATCTGCCCGACAATGCGCCGGAAATTCAGCAGATAGCGCCCGAGCACGCTCGTCTGGTTCATGAGCCGCATGGCATGCGTGATGCCGGCCGGCTGCTTGAGAATCTCCATGAAGAGCCGGCGGTTCTCCGGATCGCGGCGCCAGCGCTGATCCATGGTCTCGCGCGCGTTGTAGAGCGCGCGCAGGGTTCTTGCCGAAAGGCCTTTCACGCCGGGCACCCGCTCGTAGAGCAGGAACGCTTCGAGAATCGCGTGTGGCTCGCGTTCGAACACGTCGTCGCTCACGATTTCCAGCATGCCCTGCTTTTCGACGAAGTGGTCGGAGAGCGTGCGCGTGATGCCGCTCGTGCTCGGGAAGAGCTGCGCCTCGATGTTCTGGATCAGGATGGTGGCGAGCTGCGTGACCGCCTTCGCCGCCCAGTAATAGCGGCGCATGAGCTGCTCGCTCGCACGCCGCGCGCTGCTGGCCTTGTAGCCGAAGCTCTCGGCCACCGCCGTCTGCAGGTCGAACACGAGGATGTCCTGACGGCGCCCCGCGATCACGTGCAGGCGGGCGCGCAGCGCCTTGAGGAACGCCTCGTT
>DATBXG010000036.1:0-6056 GCA_036514415.1 Paraburkholderia sp. | reverse complement strand
GTCGCCGATATGCACCTGAAACGACACGGCGGGATGCTGCGTCTGGAATTCGTCGAGCCAGGCCGCGAGCACGTTGCGCCCGAGGTCGGAGGGAATCGACAGCGACACCGCGCCGCCGATCATCTTGCGTCCGTGCGCCACGGCGTTCTGGCCGGCCTCCACCTGCTCCATGACGTTGCGCGCGTACTCCAGATAGCGCTCGCCGTCCGGCGTGAGGCGCAGGCTGCGCGTAGAGCGCGCGAGCAGCCGCGTGCCGAGTTCGGTTTCGAGGCGCTTGAGCCCGACGCTCGCCACGGCGGGCGTGAGATCGAGCTGGCGCGCAGCCGCCGAGAGGCTCCCGTTGTCTACCGCGCTGATAAAGATGACGAGGTCTTCCAGTCTGATCATTTCTCGCCGCGTCTCGTTGGGCTGCGGGCGCCTTGCCGGCAGGCGCCCTTGTCATGGAGTATGCGAACTGTACACGATGCGGCCGCCCAGGCGGCGCGGATTCCCGATTCCATCCGGCGCGGGCATTCATTTCACGGGTGAACCCGCCATTGCTTACGCTCGAACAGTTCCTATACTGCTTCGTACGCGCCCTGCCAGGCCGCACATTTCGTCCGGCCGACGATCCGGACGCACCGCGATCATGCCGCGCCCCGTAATTTGAAAAGGAGTACGATGCAATGCTCAACTATCCCGCCGCCTACCAGTCGACGAAGGGCTCCGCGCTCGACGTGAACAAGCCCTTCTACCGGCGCATCGCCGAGGAGCAAGGTCAGCGCGAGCTGATCGAATCGATCGTCGTGCCGATACGCTCGGGGCAGGCCTGGACCGTGCCCGCCGGGCACGTGTTTCGCATCGTGACGATCGAAGGCCCGCAAGTCGCCGACCTGAACCTGTGGAACCGGCACAATCCGCGCGAGCGCATGTGGGCTTCGCGCACGCGCCAGCTCCAGCAGGCGCACGTGAGCACGTTCGACCGCCTGTGGTCCACGCTGCCGTTCCTGCGCCCGCTCGTCACCATCACCGACGACAGCCTGGCGAATTACGGCGTCGACGAGCATGGCGGGCGCGTTCACGACCTGCTCGGCACGCGCTGCGATCCGTATGTCAACCGCATGCTGACGGGCGAGGACTTCCACTTCCACTGCCACTCCAATCTCACGCGCGCCATCGCACCCTACGGGCTCACCGAATACGACGTGCACGACGTGCTCAACGTATTCCAGTGCACCGGCCTGAATCTGGAGGACAAGTACTTCATGAAGGCCTGCCCGGCGAAGAAGGGCGACTACCTGGAGTTCTTTGCCGAGATCGACCTGTTGTGCGCGCTTTCTACCTGCCCTGGCGGTGACCTCTCGCTGCCGATGTGGGGACCCGACGCGCGCGACCCGCTGGAAGTCTGCCGGCCGCTTGGCATCGAGATCTATCGGCTCGCACCGGCATTGCTTGCGGGCTGGTCTTCGCCTGCCGTCGCCGAATATCGCGGACTGCACGGCATGACGTTGCAGCAGCCCGACTGGACGTGCGGTTGTTGAAGCGGGAGAGCGCCAGATGACCGGGTGACTCATGGCGGGCCGCGCAAAAAAGCCATCGGGCCATGCGTCCACGCGTTGCGTGTTCACATGGCCCGATGGTTTGCAGCGTGAATTGCGCGCTTACTGCTGCTTGTCGATCTTCTTCGGCTTGGGCGGCGATTCGATCTTCGCGTACTGGAATGCGGGCGTGGCCTTGAGCGCTTCCTTGGTGGCGCCGGGCAGATAGAGATTGCCCTGACGCACGTCGAGCGACGCGATCGGCACCGCAACGTCGTGCGAGCCGACGCCGAGGAAGCCGCCAGCCGAAACGATGGCCGCGGAAACCGAGCCGTCCGGCGCCACGATCAGATCGCGCACCGTGCCGATTTTCACGTTGTCGTCGTTATAGACGGGCTTGCCGAGCACGCTCTTCTTCACGCTCCAGCCTTCGAGCAGCGCCTGCGACTGCTCGATGGAAACGCTCAAGGGCTGCGCGCCCGCGATCTGGGCATTCGCGCTGGCACTGGCCACCACGGCGCCGAATGCGGCCACGGCCAACATCGTCTTGCGGAAAAGCATTTTGTTTCGCTCCTCTATTCGGGTTGGTTCGCCGTGCAGTTCACTGCAGTGCGCGTGCGAGACTGCAGGCGGAACGCCATGTTAGCCGGTCTGGCGCGGCCCTGCGCCCAAGGTGTTTGCGCGTGGGTGAGCGAATCGTGGAGGGATCTGCGGACAGGCGGTGGGGCTATCTACTGCCGCTCAGGGCTGGGGTGAGCGCGCTGGAACACGCGCAGGCGTGACGCGCCAGTTCACGAAACGGCCGGCGCGCACCGGTCGCAAAGCCCGAAAACGACGAGACTGGAATGCGTATAGCGAAAGCGCTTCGCCGCTGCGATGGCGGCGTGCTGTTCCTCGAGCGCGGGCTCGTCGATATCGACCACGGTCTTGCAGCTCTCGCACACGAGGTGCGCATGCGGAACGCCGCGCCCCAGCTCGTACACCACGCGCGTTTCGCCCACCCACGTGCTGGCCAGCAGCGATGATTCCATGAGTTGCGCAAGCGCGCGATACACGCTCGCCAGGCTGCATTGCTCCACGTCCTTCGCAATGCGGCGAAAGACCTGGTCGGCGGTCAGATGCTCGTGCGGAGCATCATGAAATACCTTCAGCACGGCCAGGCGGCTGGACGTCGGGCGCAGGCGCGCGCTCTTCAGTTCGGAGTAGACCGTTCTCATACGGGGAAAAACATGTCGGCAAGGCCGACAGTTTCCCCGATGGATGCTTAAGGTTTCCTTATGCCCAATGCCGGGCACGACACGGCAGACGCTCAGGCGATGGGTCTGCGTCCGGTTGCTTCAAAAATGGCGTTTTGAGCCGCCTTGTGGTCCTCCGCTTAATGCTGCGTCGCCATATAAGTTGAAAAAAGTCCGGGACTGGCGGATGTTGAACCTGACTTTGTTTCAATCCGAAGACAGGGAATGTCGATGAAGCTGGAAGCGCTCACGGACCGCACGCCCACCGTCCTCTTCGGCGCGTTCGACCGGCACAACTTCGGCGACCTGCTGATCGCGCAGGTGGCCGCGCGCATGCTGCCGCGCCGCGAACTGCTGTTCGCCGGGCTCGCCAGGCGCGACCCGCACGGCGACGGCGGACCGCCCACCGTCGCGCTCGCACGTATCGCGGCGTTTGCACGCGGCCGCGCCGTCATTGTGATTCACGCGGGCGGCGAGCTGTTGACCTGCAACGCGTGGGAAGCCGCCGTCATGCTCGCACCGGCGCAGCGCGTACAGGCGCTCATCGCCGAGGAAGACGAATGGTTGCGCGACACACGTACATGGGCACGCGAGCATGTCGGCGTGGCCTCGCTCGCCCCTTATGCGCTCTCGAAGTCTGCGTTGCCGGGCGTGCGCGTGCAGCATCTCTCGTTCAACGCGGTGGGCGGCGTCGATCTCGATGTACGCGACACGGCATTGCGTGCGGACGTGCTGGCCGCGCTGCAATCTGCCGACACCATCACCGTGCGCGAGCGGCAAACCCTGGCGCGGCTCGCTGAAATGGGCGTCAACGCCCGCCTCATACCCGACCCCGCCGTGATGACCGCCGCCTTGTTCGGCGCGACGATACGCCGTCACGCCGCAAACAAGGCGATGCGCGACGTACGGGAAGCGTTTCCGCGCGGTTACGCAGCGGTGCAGTTCAGCGCCGACTTCGGCGACGACGCGACGCTCGACATGTTGGCCGCCCAGCTCGAGCGCGTCACGCAGTCGCACGGCATGGGCATTGTGCTGTTTCGCGCAGGCGCTGCGCCCTGGCACGATGATCTTGCGGTGTACGAACGCCTTGCGGGCCGCCTGCGTGTGACGACGGCCCGCGTGTTCGCTTCGCTGAACCTCTGGGACATCTGCGCGCTGATCGCGGGGAGCCGGGTTTACTGCGGCGGCAGTCTGCATGGACGCATTGTGGCAATGGCCTATGCGTTACCACGCATCAACATCAGTCATCCTGATCATTTGGCATTGTCACGCAAGCACGTGGCGTACGCGGCGACCTGGGAGGCAGCGGGACTCGCCGGGACGGTGCCTCTCGATGGGCTTGCCAATGCGGTTGATCGTGCGATGGCCGCCGATCGCGAGACGCTGCGAAACACGGCCCTCGAACTCGCGCGGCAGTATCGGACCGAATTCGCAGCCCTGGCCAGAAAATAAAACGCGGCGGCACGTCATTGAAGGAGATCAGTGAATTACGAGTGAAAGGAAACTCATATCCATCGAACATATTGCAATGCCGGCCGGCTTCGCAAGGCTCAAGGTTTTATTTCCTGTGCAGATATAGTGCCAGTTACGCAATCTAACGTTCTGCTGATCGACATGACTGCTTTCAACATGGCAGGACTCGATGAACCGCTGTTTCACCCCATGCTCAATGGATTCATCAACTGGACTCGCAATCAGCCGGTCGTCGAAAAGCCGACTGCCACGCAGTAATCAGACTCTCAGTTTGAATTCACCAGCCCTGGCAGCAGCGCTGCATTGCCAGGGCTGGTGATGAATCGCAGTCGATTCAAGGGGCCTCGTTTCACGCCTGCTCGCATCCATCGGCACGCACCGCCCGGCGCGCCACGTCAGAAGCTATGCCGGATGCCCGCCATGATCCCCAGTTGCCCCGCCCCCGGCGCGGGCGTCGTACCGCCGCCGCCCTGACTCACCGTGTAGGCCGCCTTCGTGCTGTTCCACAGATACGCGCCCTGCAGATAAACGGCTGAGCGCTTCGAGAGCTGATACGTGCTGCGCAGCGCCGCAATCGTCCCGCGCGTATCGTGGTCGCTGTTGACGATGCGATACACGCCGCCATCGACGATAAAGGCAGCCGTCACCGGATATTGCGCCGTCAGGTAGAACTGGTCCGTATGCACATTGGGCGTTGCGGCCGAAACCGTATCGACACGCCTTCCCAGCCAGCCTCCGCCAATGCGCAGCGCCCCGATATGGCCATAGCCGTTGAGCTGGATGCGCACGTCGGTATCGCCCGGGTTCGTAAACGCGAAGGTCGGCGTGCCGTCATACAGATTCGCCGCCGCACCGGGACCGCCGCGCTGCTCATCATAGGCGGCCGCCACGCCATAGCCGTTGCGGTCGTATTTCAGCATCGCCGACCATTCTCGGCACGACTGCGAACTGCCCGGCACGGGCCCGGCGCACGTGCCCTGGCCCGGGGAATTGCCGGTTCCGGCCGAATCGCGCCCGAACGACCACGTCGCGCCGAGCGTGAAGCCGGCGTAGCTGCCCTTGTAGACGACCGTGTTGTCGCTGCGCGAGCTGGGCAGGTACTGGTCGAACGAAGCCGTGCCGCCGTAGATGTCGGGGCCGAGCAGGTCGGCGTCGGCGATCGCCCAGAACGTCATCGTGTACTGACGCCCGAAAGTCAGGTTGCCATAGGGGCTGCCCAGGCCCACCCACGCCTGGCGCCCGAACAGGCGGCCGCCCTGATTGAGGGTGCCGCCGCGCATGTTGAAACCGCTCTCCAGCGCGAAGATGGTCGACAAGCCGCCGCCCAGGTCCTCACTGCCACGCACGCCCCAGCGCGAAGGCATTTCGCCGGTGATGCCGGGCATGCGGACCACACTGTCGCCCGCAGCGTTCGCGTGCGAGACGTACTCGATGCCGGTGTCCACGATGCCGTACAGCGTCACGCTGCTCTGCGCGAAAGCCGATGCGCTCAGGCCGGCGAACGCCAGCCCTGCCGCGATCCGAAGTTTCATGATCTCCAGGGTCTCCTGATATGCCGGTCTTGCGGGTTCGCCGCCAGCCGGACGTTGTTGTCGATTGGGCGCGTTTCGGGCGACGTGGGGCCACGCCGCCGCTAGCACGTCGTTTTTAGTACTCTTGATTGAATGGATGCGGCAGCCGGATGCATCGATGCCGCCGCTTGCCTGTCAGGACCTGGCCGCCCGGGAAGCCGCACGCGCCGCGGCGGCCTCCCGGGCGCTCGGCCCTCAACCCCGTCGCTGCGCCGCGCCCTTCGGGATATGGCGGCCGACCACGGCGAGCGCGACCAGCA
>DATBXG010000035.1:0-11064 GCA_036514415.1 Paraburkholderia sp. | reverse complement strand
CAACCATCTGCGCCCCGCCTCTGCCGATAGCTTCGAAGACTGGCTCACCGGCGACGAACGCTTCGTGCTGGGCGTCGCGCCGCTTTCCACGGGCTTCTCGCTGCCGGGCGAGGAACTCGCGATCATCACCGAGACCGAGCTTTACGGGCCACTCGCGCGCCGCGCGGGACGCCGCCGCCAGGAGCAGGCGAGCAACGTCGATTCGATGGTGCGCGACCTCTCCGAGCTGAAAGTCGGCGATCCGGTCGTGCATGCGCAGCACGGCATCGGCCGCTATCACGGCCTCGTGACGATGGACCTCGGCGAAGGCGACACCGAGTTCCTGCACCTCGAATACGCGAACGGCAGCAAGCTCTACGTGCCGGTTTCGCAATTGCACGTCATCTCGCGCTACAGCGGCGCCGATCCCGATAGCGCGCCGCTGCACGCGCTCGGCTCCGGCCAGTGGGAAAAGGCGCGCCGCAAGGCCGCGCAGCAGATTCGCGACACCGCTGCCGAACTGCTGAACCTCTACGCGCGCCGCGCCGCGCGCGAAGGTCACGCGTTCGCGCTCGAACCGCGCGACTACGTGAAGTTCGCGGAGAGCTTCGGCTTCGAGGAAACACCGGACCAGGCGGCCGCGATCGCCGCCGTGATCGGCGACATGACCACCGGCAAGCCGATGGACCGCCTCGTTTGCGGCGACGTCGGCTTCGGCAAGACCGAGGTGGCGCTGCGCGCGGCGTTCATCGCCGTGATGGGCGGCAAGCAGGTGGCGATCCTCTCGCCCACCACGCTGCTCGCCGAGCAGCACACGCAAACCTTTACTGACCGCTTCGCCGACTGGCCCGTGCGCATCGCCGAGCTCTCGCGCTTCAAGACCGCGAAGGAAGTGAGCAGCGCGATCCAGCAGATCAACGACGGCAGCGTCGACATCGTGATCGGCACGCACAAGCTGCTTTCGTCCGATGTGCAGTTCAAGCGCCTCGGGCTCGTCATCATCGACGAGGAGCACCGCTTCGGCGTGCGCCAGAAGGAGGCGCTGAAAGCGCTGCGCGCGGAAGTGGACGTGCTCACGCTCACCGCCACGCCGATCCCGCGTACGCTCGGCATGGCGCTCGAAGGCCTGCGCGACTTCTCGGTCATCGCAACGGCGCCGCAAAAGCGCCTCGCCATCAAGACCTTCGTGCGCCGCGAGGAAGACAGCGTGATTCGCGAGGCCATGCTGCGCGAACTCAAGCGCGGTGGCCAGGTGTACTTCCTGCACAACGAAGTCGAGACCATCGAGAACCGTCGCGCGATGCTCGAAGCGCTCGTGCCCGAAGCGCGCATCGCGGTGGCGCACGGCCAGATGCACGAGCGCGAACTCGAAACCGTGATGCGCGATTTCGTGGCGCAGCGCGCGAACGTGCTGCTCTGTACCACGATCATCGAGACCGGCATCGACGTGCCGACCGCGAACACGATCCTCATCCATCGCTCCGACAAGTTCGGCCTCGCGCAGCTGCACCAGTTGCGCGGCCGCGTCGGGCGCTCGCACCACCAGGCGTACGCGTATCTGCTCGTGCACGATCCGCAAGGGCTCACCAAGCAGGCGCAGCGCCGTCTGGAGGCGATCCAGCAGATGGAGGAGCTGGGCTCGGGCTTCTATCTGGCGATGCACGACCTCGAGATTCGCGGCACGGGCGAAGTGCTGGGCGACAAGCAGTCGGGCGAAATCCAGGAGATCGGCTTCCAGCTCTATACGGACATGCTCAACGACGCCGTGAAGGCGCTCAAGGACGGCCGCGAGCCGGATCTGAACGCGCCGCTCGCAGCGACCACCGAGATCAACCTGCACGCGCCCGCGATCCTGCCCGCCGACTATTGCGGCGACGTGCAGGAGCGCCTGTCGCTCTACAAGCGCCTCGCGAACTGCGAGCACGACGACTCGATCGACGGCATCCAGGAAGAGCTGATCGACCGCTTCGGCAAGATGCCTCCGCAGGCCCATGCGCTGATCGAAACGCATCGTCTGCGGCTCGCGGCGAAACCGCTCGGCATCACCAAGATCGACGCGGGCGAAGCCGTGATCGGCCTGCAGTTCGTGCCGAATCCGCCTGTGGACGCGATGCGCATCATCGAGATGGTGCAGAAGCACAAGCACGTCAAGCTCGCGGGCCAGGACAAGCTGCGCATCGAAACGCGCAGCCCCGACCTCGCCGTGCGCGTGGCCACCGTGAAGGAAACGTTGCGCGCACTCGGTGCGCCCCATCGCGCCGCCTCGCGCTGAACGTTTTTGCGCCGCTGCCGACGCCCGCGCGGATGGCCCTCCGCGCGGGCGTTTTTGCGTGATGTTGCGGTGCGCCATGCGGCGCGCGGTACTGCCCGCCGCTTTGGCCTGCCCCATTCTTTTTGGGTAAGATGAAGAACACAAGCAAGCTGGAGTCCAACATGTCCCTCGCCGCTGAAACAGCGCAGTCGTCCACGCCTTGCGCCGCCCTTCCCGCCTCGCTCCCCTGGGTCACCCGCCTCGTTTCGATGGACACGGTCAGCCGTCATCCGAACCTCGGCCTGATCGAGACCGTGCGCGACGATCTGCGCGCGCGCGGCATCGAGTCGACGCTCACCTATGGGCGCGATGGCAAATGGGCCAACCTGTTCGCCACGATCCCCGCATACGACGGCGAGACGAACGGCGGCATCGTGCTCTCGGGCCACACCGACGTGGTGCCCGTGGACGGCCAGAAATGGGACAGCGACCCGTTCAAGCCCGAGATCCGCGACGGCCTGCTCTACGGCCGCGGCACCTGCGACATGAAGGGCTTCATTGGCGCGGCGCTCACGCTGCTGCCCGAGATCCAGCAGACGAAACTCGCGAAGCCCCTGCACCTCGCACTCTCGTTCGACGAAGAAGTGGGCTGCGTGGGCGCGCCGCTCATGATCGAAGAGCTCGTGAAGCGCGGTGTGAAGCCTGAAGGCTGCATCGTGGGCGAGCCCACGAGCATGCGCCCGATCGTGGCGCACAAGGGCCTCAACGCGTATCAATGCTGCGTGCGCGGCCAGGCCGCGCATTCGTCGCTCACGCCGCGCGGCCTGAACGCGATCGAGTATGCCGCGCGTCTCATCTGCTACATCCGTGACATGGCCGACGAATTCCGCGCCAACGGCCCGTTCGACGAACTCTACGACGTGCCGTTCACGACCGCGCAAACGAGCACGATCGAAGGCGGCAACGCCATCAACACGGTGCCGGCCGAATGCCGCTTCGCCTTCGAGTTCCGCAATTTGCCGACGCTGGACGCCGACACGATCTTCGCGCGCATCGAGCAATATGCGCGCGAGACGCTCGTGCCGAGGATGCAGCGCGAGCACGCCGCGGGCGCGATCGAGTTCAAGAAGATCGCCGCGGCGCCCGGCCTCGACGCCACCGAGCAGGCCGCGATCACGCAGCTCGTGCGCGCGCTCACCGCCGACCAGGCGCGCCGCAAGGTGGCCTACGGCACCGAAGCGGGCCTCTTCGCACGCGCGGGCATTCCGAGCGTCGTGTGCGGTCCCGGCGACATCCAGCAGGCGCACAAGCCCAACGAATACGTGTCGCTCGAGCAGCTCGCGGCCTGCGAAGGTTTCCTGCGCAAGCTCGTGCACGGCATGTCCGTCGAAGCCCTGGCACAGTGACCACGCTGGACGCGCATCATCATGTCCACCGCCGCGCCGCTCCCCACCGACCACACGATCGACGGTGAGGCGATCCCCACGCTCGACGAGATTGCCTCGCAGCATTTCGCGCTTGCGCCCTGGGTGCTGCGCACGCCGGTGTTCGACCGCCACGATCTGCCCACGCTCGAAGACACGCTCGTCAACTTCAAGTTCGAGCTGCTGCAATCGAGCGGCAGCTTCAAGGTGCGCGGCGCGTTCACGCATCTGCTCGCGCTCGACGCCGCGCAACGCAGCGCGGGCGTGACCTGCGTTTCCGGCGGCAATCACGCCATCGCGGTTGCCTATGCAGCGATGCGCCTCGGCATCAGCGCGAAGGTCGTGCTCTTTCGCACCGCGAGCGAAGCGCGCGTCGCGCAATGCAGGCGCTTTGGCGCGGAGATCGTCGTGGCGGGCAACAGCAGCGAGGCGTTCGACATCGTGCGCCGTATCGAGACCGACGAGGGGCGCTATTTCGTGCATCCGTTCAACGGCTATCGCACGGTGCTCGGCACGGCCACGCTCGGCTACGAATGGGCCACCCAGGCGCCCGACCTCGACGCGGTGGTCGTGCCCATCGGCGGCGGCGGGCTCGCGGCAGGTGTCTCCACGGCGCTGCGGCTCGCGAACCCGCGCGTGCGCGTGTATGGCGTCGAGCCCGAGGGCTCGGACGTGATGAGCCGCAGCTTCGCCGCGAACCACACGGTGCGCATGACCCATATGCATTCGATCGCCGACTCGCTCATGGCGCCGCATTCGGAGCAATACAGCTACACGCTGTGCCGCCGTCATATAGAGCGCATCGTCACGGTTTCCGACGACGACATGCGCCGCGCGATGCGCGTGCTCTTCGAGCAGCTGAAGCTGGCAGTCGAACCGGCCTGCGCGACGGCCACGGCCGGGCTCCTCGGGCCGCTGCGCGACACGTTGCAGGGCAAGCGCGTGGGCGTGCTGCTGTGTGGGACGAACACCGACCCTGCGACCTTCCACCAGCAGATCTCACTCGCGCAATGAGCGCACGCCGCGTGCGCCTGCCCGGACTTCGTCATTCGCGCGAGGCAAATGCGCCCGGCAAAACGTCAGGGAATGTCAATTTGCTACCGCGATGCGAATGCGTTCGCTATGATTGCGCCAATACATTGTTTTGACCCCAGCCCCGTGCTGCGCCATTCAGGGAGAGCCCGCTCATGAGCATCGTCCAGGAGTTCAAGGAATTCGCCGTCAAAGGCAACGTGATGGATCTCGCCGTCGGTGTGATTATCGGCGGCGCATTCTCGAGCATTGTCAACTCGATCGTGAAAGACCTCATCATGCCGGTCATCGGCGTGATCACGGGCGGCCTCGACTTCTCGAACATGTTCGTCCGGCTCGGCCACATTCCGGCCAGCTATAAAGGCAGCCCCGAGTCGTACAAGGATCTGCAGACCGCGGGCGTGGCCGTGTTCGGCTATGGCTCGTTCATCACCGCGGTGATCAACTTCATCATCCTCGCGTTCATCATCTTCATGATGGTGAAATTCATCAACAAGCTGCGCCAGCCGCAAGCCGCCGCACCCGCCGAGCCGCCGCCCACGCCCGAAGACGTGCTGCTGCTGCGCGAGATCCGCGATTCGCTGCAGAACACGCCGCGCTGAGCTGCGCGTAAGTCCAGAAAGAAAACCCGCGCCGCCGCGAGCCGCGCGGGTTTTTTTGCGCCCGGGCTCAGGGCGCGGGTGCGGCAGGATCCGGCTCGGCCGCCGCGGCGCGCGCGATCACGGCCTCTTCGATCAGCCGTTCGAGCTGCTCGAAGTTGACGGGCTTCGTGAGATGCGCGGTGAAGCCCGCCTCGACGCTGCGGCGCACGTCATCGTCGGTGCCGAAGCCCGTGAGCGCGACAGCGGGCGCCGTCGACTGTGCCCGGAACGCGCGGATGAAATCGATGCCCGAGCCATCCGGCAGACCGATGTCGCTCACCACGAGATCGAACGCGTTGCTGGCCGTCAGTGCGAGCGCGCCGGCAACACTGCCTGCCACCGCCACCTCGTGGCCGCCCGCGCGCATCAGTTGCGACATGACCTCGGCGGTGTCCTCGTGATCTTCGATCAGCAGAATGTTCAACACGCCCGCGCGATACGGACTGCGCAGCTCGGCCGTCGCCGCCGCCCCCTCGCCTGGCGCCGCGGTCGGCAACACGATCGTGAACGTCGCGCCGCAATGCGCGCCGGGGCTCTTCGCGCTCACGCTCCCGCCGTGCGCCTCGGTCAGCGCCCGGGTCACGGCGAGCCCGAGACCGAGCCCGCCGAACTGGCGCGTGAGGTTGTGGCTGCCCTGCTCGAACGCATGGAAGAGCTTGCCGATCTGCTCGGGCGCAATGCCGATGCCCGTGTCCTCGACCTCGATCTCCACGCGCATGCGTTCGTCGCGCGTACGCACGTAGATATGGCCGCCGTCGGGAGTGAACTTCGCGGCGTTGCGCACGAGGTTCCAGAGCATCTGCTGCACGCGCGCGCGATCGCCGCGCACGTAGTGATGCTGCGCGCGCAGATCGACGTGCACGTCCTGCTGCTTGATCTGGATTTCGCTGTGAAAGAGTTCGAGCACCGCCTCGATGACTTCATGCACGTCGACCGTATCGAGCGCGAGGCTCAGCTTGCCGTTGGCCACGCGAGTGAGGTCGAGCAGGTCGTCGATGAGGCGCGCTTCCAGTTCGATATTGCGGCGGATCATCAGCACGCCCGAACGCGCAGCCTCGGGCAATCCGGGAATCTGTTCGAGCAGCCGCGTGCCCGCGAGCACCGGCGTGAGCGGCGTGCGCAGCTCGTGCGAGAGCATCGCGAGAAAGCGGTCTTTCGCGCGGTTGGCCTCTTCGGCGGTCTGGCGCGCGGCCTGCTCCGAGGCGAGCAGACGCTCGCGCTCCTCGGCCGCTTCGCGCTGCGAGTCGATGTCGGTGCAACTGCCGAACCATTTGTTCACGCCGCCGCGGGGATCGCGCATCGCAACGATTCGGACATCGAACCATCGGTAGATGCCATCGTGGCGGCGGATGCGCATCTCATGGCGATAGTCGGTCGCGCCGCTGGCCACGGCCTTGAACCAGGTCTGGCGGATCTCTTCGCGATCGTCGGGATGCACGGCGTCGAGCCACGCGAAGCCGTGCGAATCGCGCGCGTCGAGCCCCGTGTAGTCGAGCCACTGCTTCGAGAGAAAGTCGCAATTGCCGTCCGCGCCGCAGGTGAGCACGAGGTGCGGTAACGCTTCGGAGAGCGTGCGGTAGTGCTCTTCGCGATCGCGCAGCAGCAGCGCTTCGTCGGAGGCGCGCTGCAGCGCCACCTGCGAGAGCACGCGTGCGACGGCCTCCGGCAAATAGTCCAGATAGTCGCCCGATTTCGGCACCACGTCCGAGACGCCCGCGCGCAGCGCGGCAATCACGCGCGACTCGTCGGTGAAGCCGGTCACGAGGATGGCGGGCACGCGCACGTTGTCGGCGCGCAGGCGGCGAAAGAAGTCGAGGCCCGTTTCCGCGCCGTCGAGCTGATAGTCGAGCACGAGCACGTCGGGCGTCTGCACCGCGAGCAGCGCGCGCGCCTCCCCGACCCCCGTGCAGGTGTCCACGCGCGCACCGGCGCGCAGCAGCGATTTGCGGGCGAGGCGCAAGATGCCTTCGTCGTCGTCGACGACCAGCACGCGCGCGCCGTCCAGCATGGTGGGTTCCTCAGTCATGCGCGAAGCGCCCCTTTGGGCACGGGTCGGCGTTGCAGCGCTCGCCGCGGTGTTTGCCGCAGTGTTTGCCGCAGTGCCTGCGATTCGTTGCCAATGCGTGATATTCCATGCGAAATGCGTTATTGAGTCCCTGCCGGCCGGGCCTGGACGAAGCGGTGGCCCGGCGGCAGCTTGACGACCTGGAGAAAGAAGCCGAGTCGCCGGACGGCCTCGATGAAGGCGTCGTATTCGACCGGTTTCGTGATGTACACGTTGCAGCCAAGCTCGTAGCAGCGCTCGATCTCGCGCGGGTCGTCGGTAGTCGTGAGCACGATCACGGGCACCGAGGCCGTGGCGGGCTCCGCTTTCAGGCGCCGCAGCACCTCGAAGCCGTCCACGCGCGGCATGCGCAGGTCGAGCAGCACGACGAAATTGCCGAGCGCGTCGCGCGGCGGCCAGTTCGCCGACGCGGCCGGGCCGTCGCCCGGCGAGCCGAAAAAGTAATCGAGCGCCTCCTGGCCGTCGCGAAAGCGCACAAAGCCGTTCGAGATGCCCGAACGCCGCAGGTTGCGCTCGACCAGCGTGGCGTGCCCGTCGTCGTCTTCGATCAGCACGATGCTGACCTGTTCCCCGTCCGTCATCTCGACTCTCCTGCCTGCTGCCATGTTTTCTTCGATTTCGATGCTTGTTGAAAGCTTGTCGTCATCCGCTTGCCGCTATCCGCGCGCGAGCCATGCTGCCCGTCAGGCGGTTCGCTAAGCGGTACGCAAAGGCTGGTCGGGTAGCGCGACGAAGAACGTCGAGCCCGCGCCCTCGGTCGATTCGACCCAGATGCGCCCGCCGTGGCGCTCCGCAATCCGCCTTGCGAGCGCGAGACCGGTGCCCTGTCCCGGCGATTCGCCGCCGTGCAACCGCTGAAAAGCGCGGAAAAGCTTCGGCAGATACGCCTCGGCGATACCAATGCCATTGTCGCGCACATAATAAGTCCGCGTACGCTCGCCAGTGTCTTCGTCGGTTTTTTTTCCTGCGTCTTTTCCTGCCTCCCCGCCACTCCCGTTGACGGGTTCCCCGCCCGGCTCGACCGCGCCGATTTCGACCCGGCCCGGCCGCGCGGGATCGAGATGACGCAGCGCATTCTCGATGAGGTTGGCGAAAATCTGTTCGAGCGCGGCCGGGTCGCCCCATGCGGGCGGCAGCTCGCCCACGTCGATGCGCGCGGCCTGCGGGAGCTCGCCGGCAAGCACGCCCAGCACGCGCTCGACGAGCCGGGCGATGTTCACGCGCTGCCAGCGGTACTCGAGCCGCCCGGCGCGTGAAATGCGCAGCAGCGCGTCGATGATGGCCGCCGCGCGCGATACCGCCTGGCGCAGGAATTGCAGCGACTCGTCGACATCGCCGTTGAGCACTTCTGCCATCGCGCGATGCTCGTGCCCGGGTAAGCCCGCCGCGTTGATCTGCGCGCGCAGGTCGTCGCAGGACACCTGCAGTTCCTTCGAAAAACCCTGCAGGTTCACGAGCGGCGAGCGCAGATCGTGCGACACGCTGTAGATGAACATCTCGTTGTCCTGACTCTCCTGGCGCAGATTCTCGTTCGCGCTCGCAAGGTCGGCCGCGCGCGCCTGGAGCTGCGCCTTCAGCGCGGCCTGCTCACGCTCGGCCACGCGCAGCCGCGCGCTCGTCTGGTGCAGCACGGCGTCGAGCGCAGCGATTTCGTCGTTGCCCGAGAGCGGCGGCGCGAGCGGCGCACCCTCGCCCAGGCGCTCGGCATTCGCGCCGAGCGCGGCAAGGCGCACGCCCACATTGCGCGCAAACGCCATGGCCGTGAATGCCCAGATCAGCATCGAGCCCACCACCGCAAAAATGAGCGCGTCCAGCTGACGCTCGCGTGTTTCGCGCAGCATCGCCGCGCGCGCCTCGTCGAGCCGCGTTTCCTCCGCGATGAAGTCGCCGAGCACCTCGCGCACCGTCTCGATCTCGGGCGGCAAGCCGTCGCCCGCCGCCCGCGCGAACGGCGCGCTATGGCCCATGCGCAATGCATCGGCGATATCGCCCGCTTCCTTGCGCCACGCATAGGCGGCGTTGCGCATGCGCTCGACGCGCGCGAGCTGCGCAGGATTGTCGGCGACCATGCGCGCGAGCAGCGTGATGCGATCGGAGAATTCGGTCCAGACGGCGTGGCGATCGATGAACGACGGATCTTCGAGCACGATGCCGGTGCGCACGCGCGCGGCTTCGCGCAGCAGGGGGTCGGCGAGACTATTGGCTTGCCAAAGGATTTGCTGGGTGTTCTCGGCGCGCTTCGCCGCGAGTGCGGCCTTGCCCTGGGTGTCAAACACGATGCCGAGCAGCGCCAGTTCGACGACGCTCGGAATCGCGATCAGCAAGAGCCCCTTGGCAAAGAGTTTCATGTGTCGGTCTGGTTCGGTGGCGCGTCTGGGCGGCGCGCCGTGCTTATCGCCACGCTTCTTGTCATCTCACGCGCCGCGTGCGCCCGCGCGACGCTAGCGGACCTGACGCGCCTGCGGGCACCAGAACCGCAACATTATCTGCGCGAATTTTCAGGATGACAATGTATGTGACACCCCACACCTCGCCTCGTGGAAAACCCGTTTTTTTGCGGCAATTCGCCACACTACGCGCACACACAGGTCTATTATTGAGACGGAGACAAGCGAGAGAGCGCCGGGATATCTACATGAGCGCGACGTGCGATCCGGCATGGCGTTTGCGAACGCAATGAGGGTTTTGGACAGGGGCAGCAAGGGCGGATCGCTTCAGGCGGTCCGCGCGCCGTTAAAGCGGACCGTCCCCATCTGTATCCTCGTGAACCCTGCAAATCCGTGTGCTATAAAGGATCGACGTGCGGCGCACCAGTCCGGGAGTGGTCGCATGGGAACGCTGCGAGTTTTGCAATCCACCTTTTTCAGGCGAATTTTTATGTCCTTCCCGAAAAAGCGCAAACGCGTCAAGGCAGATGGCGACGAGTCATTTCTCGCCGTGCTGAGCCATTTCAAACCGTTCGGCCAACTCGACACCAAGATCGCGCGGGCGCGCGCGCAGGACGAGCCCGTGCTCTATGCGCACATCCTGCCGGGGCTCGACGTGCTCCTGTGCAGCGTACGCGGCGCACAGCCGCCCTATCCGGGCACGAGCGAACTGCGCAAGCGCTGCATCGAATCGATTGCACACGCACTCGAGCAGCCGATCGAAGGCCTCGAGAACGGCGGTTACTGGTATGAAGCGGACGGCTTCGGCTTTCTCGTCTTCGCGAGCCGCGCGCGCGGCCGGGTCCTGCCCGAGTTCGGCGCGGCGCGTCCGACCATGACCACGCGGCGCGTGACGCGCCGCCAGGATGCAGCCGGCGACACGGCACCGCGCTCGTTGCGTTAGTCACCAGGGTTGTCGTCGGGCCGCGCCTTCCACGAAGTACACCGCACCGCTGCGCCGGGTCGATTGCCCGGCGCAGCGGTTTTTCGCGTCCGCTTCCCGCATCAGCTTCCCTTGTAGAGCGGTTCCTGCCCCTCCTGCGGCTTGTGCTGTGACGGCGCGGCAGGTGTCGCCGGGTTCGCCGCCGGGTTCGTTTTCGAGCCCTTGTCAGCCGCGGCGGCGCCAGCGAGGGCGGGCTTCGGCGGCGCGTGCATCTTCTGGCCCGGCGGCGGCGCCACCGGGTGCTGGCTCATCTGCGCGAACAGTTCACCGCACGGCAGCGGCTTGTTGTTGCTCGGCGCGATC
>DATBXG010000034.1:0-5741 GCA_036514415.1 Paraburkholderia sp. | reverse complement strand
ATTGGATGCCTGCGCGCGGTTGCTTTCACGGCCACCATCGCGATTACCATCGCGGCCACCGTCCCGATTACCTTCGCGACCACCTTCGCGATTGCCGCCGCGCGATTCACGCAGCTCGCGTGCTTCACGCGCCTGCGCAGGCCGGCCACCGTTCGCGCCATTCGACGCAGCGCGGCCCTGGCCTTGCCCTTGTCCCTGGCGCGGCGAGCGACCTTGCGGCTGGCTACGGCGCTGGATCGGCTCCGGCTTCGCGTTCGGGTCCGGCTCGAAGCCCGGAATGACCTCTTGCGGCACCGCGCGCTTGATCAGCTTCTCGATGTCCTTGAGCAGTTGATGCTCGTCCACGCACACGAGCGACACCGCTTCGCCCGTCGCGCCCGCGCGGCCGGTGCGGCCGATACGGTGCACGTAGTCCTCGGGCACGTTCGGCAGATCGTAGTTCACCACGTGCGGGAGTTGATCGATATCGATGCCGCGGGCGGCGATGTCGGTGGCGACCAGAACCTGCAGCGTGCCGTCCTTGAACTCGCTCAACGCGCGCGTGCGCGCCGACTGGCTCTTGTTGCCGTGAATCGCGAGCGCGCTGATGCCGTCCTTCGTGAGCTGCTCGGCGAGGCGGTTCGCGCCATGCTTCGTGCGCGTGAACACGAGCACCTGGAACCAGTTGTGCTGGCGGATCAAGTGCGTGAGCAGGTCGCGTTTGCGGTCGCGGTCGACGGGATAGATCTTCTGCGCAACGGTTTCGGCCGTGGTGTTGCGGCGCGCGACTTCGATGAGCGCAGGCGAGTCGAGCAGGCTGTCGGCGAGCGCCTTGATCTCGTCGGCGAACGTGGCCGAGAAGAGCAGGTTCTGGCGCTTGGGCGGCAGCTTGGCGAGCACGCGCTTGATGTCGTGGATGAAGCCCATGTCGAGCATGCGGTCGGCTTCGTCGAGCACGAGAATCTCGAGCTGCGAAAGGTCGATGGTCTTCTGCTGCATGTGATCGAGCAGGCGCCCTGGCGTCGCGACCACGATGTCCACGCCGCGCCTGAGCGCGTCGATCTGCGGATTGATGCCCACGCCGCCGAACATCACGGTGGACTTGAGCTTCAGATACTTGCCGTAGGCGCGCACACTCTCTTCGACCTGCGCGGCGAGCTCACGCGTCGGCGTGAGGATCAGCGCGCGCACCACGCGCTTGCCATTCGCCGCCGGCGGCATGTCCGAGAGGCGTTGCAGGATCGGCAGCGTGAAGCCGGCGGTCTTGCCGGTGCCGGTTTGCGCGCCGGCGAGCAGGTCGCCGCCGCCGAGCACGGCGGGAATCGCTTGCGTCTGGATAGGCGTGGGCGTGCTGTACCCAAGTTCGTTGACGGCGCGGACCAGCGGTTCGGACAAGCCGAGAGAATCGAAAGACATAAAGACCTGTTGTGTTGCAGTAGCGCGGGCGTCGCTTCGCGGCCCGAGGGCGCGCTGCGCAGCCAATGCAGTGTTGCCGGGTTCGAATGCGCCCGGTGAAGCCGCTTTTACGCGTTGTTCGGACGGCGCGCCAGTGCGCGCGCCGCGGTTTTTCTTCATGGAACGGACGGTCTGTCAAGACACGTCGTCTGGCGTTAAGTTGCGTCACCTGGTCGCGGACACTGCGGCGACCGTGCGACGCCTTCGCATTGACGCGTCACGCGACGTAGCGCGCGACGCTCACGAATTGACAGACGCTCCCGGCGAGCACGAACAGATGCCAGATTCCATGTCCGTGCCGGATGCGTTCGTCATTGACGAAAAAATAAATACCGGCGCTGTAAATGAGGCCGCCTGCCAGCAGCCACGCCGTGCCCGCCGCCGGCAATGCCTCGACGAGCGGGCGAACCGCCACCACCGCGAGCCAGCCCATCACCACGTAGAGCACCATCGAAAGCGCTCTCGTGCGCCGCCCGAGCGTGAGCTCCTGCACGATGCCGAGAGCCGCGAGCCCCCAGCTCACGCCGAAGAGCGACCAGCCCCAGGGCCCGCGCAGCGTCACGAGCGTGAACGGAGTATAGCTTCCCGCGATGAGCAGATAGATCGCGGCATGGTCGCACTTCTGCAGCACGGCCTTCAGGCGCAAGCCTCGCACGCCGTGATACAGCGTCGAGATCGTGTACAGCGCACACAACATTGCCCCGTATACCGCAAAGCTCACGACTTTATACGCGTCGTGATCCAGCGCCGCGAGCGTCACGAGCGAGACCAGCCCCGCTACCGACAACATCGCGCCCACGAGGTGAGTAATGCTGTTCAGACGCTCACCGGCGTGCATGACGACCACTCCTTGTTCTTCTCGCACGCAGCGCGCCAGCAGAACCTCGTTCCACCTTGCGCAGCCCGCAGTGCTCAATCACAGCGTTCAAACCCACGCCTGACGGGCCACGGAGCCGCCTTCACCCACGGCCCGGCACCAAATAGCGAAGGGCGCAGCCCGCGGTTTCTGCGGACTGCGCCCTTATCAGGCAAACGCCACTATAGCAGTAACGGCCTGCAGGGACCGCCTAAGGGCTAAAGCCTTAACGGCGGTCGACTGCACAGCATGGGACCGGAGCAACCGCTATGGGACCGGAGCAGGCGCTAAAAGCGCCAACTCCGGTCGACAGGCGTCGATCAGTCGAGCGGAGACGAGCGCAGATCGGCGACCTGTTGCGGGGACACCGGCATGCCCTTGTTGCCCCAGGACATGCGGATGAACGTCACGACCGCCGCGACCTCCTGGTTCGAGAGCGACTGCGCGAACGGCGGCATCCCGTACGGGCGCGGGTTGCCCACGGTGCTCGGCGGATAGCCGCCGTTGAGCACCATGCGGATCGGGTTCACGGCCGAATGCATCTGGATCGACTGGTTGTTCGCAAGCGGCGGGAAGTTCGGCGGCATGCCGAGACCGTTGTCCGCGTGGCACTTTGCACACTGGTCATGGTAGATCTTCTGACCTTGCTGCAAGAGCTCGCCACCGAACGCCTCCGAAGTCTCCATCTGCATCGTTTCGGGCGCTTCCTTCTTCTGCGGGATGGTCTTCAGGTACGAGGCCATCGCATGGATGTCATCGTCCGAGAGATATTGCAGACTGTTGTGGATCACGTCCGCCATCGGGCCGAACACGGCGCCGCGCTCGGAAACGCCGGTCTTCAGGAGGCTCGCGATGTCCTTGATGTCCCAGTCGCCGAGGCCGCCTTCGCTGCCCGTGAGCGACGGTGCGTACCAGTTCTGCAGCGGGATCAGACCACCCGCGAAAGCCGCCGAGTTGACCGGGCCGCCCATCGCGTTGATCGACGTGTGGCACATGCCGCAGTGGCCGAGGCCCTCCACGAGATACGCGCCGCGATTCCATTCGACCGACTTGGTCGGATCAGGCTTGTATTCGCCCTCGCGGAAGAACAGCGTGCGCCAGCCGATCAGCAGGTTGCGGTTGTTGAACGGGAACTTGAGCTCGTGCGGGCGGCTGGGCACGTTCACCGGCGGAACCGAGCGCAGATAGGCGAAGATCGCGTCGGCGTCGGCGCGCGTAACCTTTGTGTAGCTCGTGAACGGGAACGCTGGATAGAGCAGGCTGCCGTCCTTCGAGCGACCCGTGTGCATGGCGCGGTAGAAGTCGTTGGCGCTCCACTTGCCGATGCCGTACTGGTCGTCGGGCGTGATGTTGGGCGTGTAGAGCGTGCCGAACGGTGTGGCCATCGGCAGGCCGCCCGCGAACATCTGGCCGCCGCGCACGGTGTGGCAGGCAATGCAGTCGCCGGCGCGGGCGAGGTACTCGCCCTTCTTGATGAGATCGGCCTGGTCGACTGGCGTCGCGGCCTGTACAGCGCCGTTGCGCAGATAGTCGGTGCCCGACCAGAGCACCGGTACGAGGGCCGCGGCGGCGGCCACGACGACGGCGGAAAGTGCGAACAGGGACTTGCGGTTCATATTGGCTGTCTCCCCCGGCGCCTTATTGCGGTTCGCTGCCGCAGGCAAGCGGCGTCTTCAGTGAGCCAGCTGGCGCCGGCACGGGGTTCTGCGGCGCGCTCTGCGTGGAGAGCCAGGCCGCGACCGCGTTCACGTCAGCGTCGGTGAGGCGCGTGGCGATCTCATGCATGCAGTCCGGTGCCTTCGCATGCCGCGAGCCCGAGCGCCAGGCGCCGATCTGCGCGCTGATATAGTCCGAATGCAAACCGACGAGGCCAGGAATGGCCGGCTCCATGCCCGTGAGCTTCGCGCCGTGGCAGGCGGCGCAGGCGGGCACCTGCCTGGCCGGATCGCCGTGCAGCACGATGGCCTGTCCGCGCGCGAGCGTGTCGCTGCCGACCGAAGGCTTCGCGGGCGGCGGGTAGGGCGGCCGCTGCTGCGAGAAGAATGTCGCGATCTCGTGCAGGTAGTCGTCGGAGAGATAGGTGACCAGATAATTCATCGGAGGGTACTTGCGGCGACCCTCGCGGAAATTCATTAGCTGGTTGAACAGGTACTCGGCCGGTTTGCCGGCGAGACGCGGGAAGTAGTCGTTGTCGGTGCCCTGGCCGTGCGTGCCGTGGCACGCGGTGCAGCCCTGCACGCGGGAAGCGATCGTGTCGGGGGCTTTGGGCTGTGGGGCTGACGCCGCCGTTTGGGCGTATGCAGCGCTGAGAACGCCGGTCGCCATGAGCAAAAGTGCTGCTCCCAGAGGCGCGACGAGCGGAATGAGCGGTCGGAAGATACGTCTTGGGGACACGCGTAACTCCATCTTTATCGTGGACCTGACCAGGCTTCGAACGGCCCGGCTTGTAGGCTGCGCGCGATGAAAGCAGAAGACCGTGCGCGCTGCGGCGACGCAGCAGATTCTAGCATCCGGGACTAATAGTGACCATTTGCCACATGCGCCACGAGAGCCCGGGAATGCCTTCGAGCCGTCGCCGCGACGCGCTTGCGGCCGATCGTCGCGCCGCCGCCGGGTATGATTCTGCACCTGTTCGCCAATCGGTGACACGGGGTTGTCCCGCACCCTCGGCACACTCGGCGAGCGCTGCATGCCGGCGCGTGACGGCGCATGAGGGCGCTGCGGCGGATCTCCTGCGTGGCTCGATGCTCGTGCATTGAACCGGCGTTGAACCGGTGCATTGAACCTGCGTTGAAGGCGCATCGAATCCGCGTTGCACTCGCATCCAACCGCGCATTGAACCGATTGGCGCGGCGGCTATCGAAGCAGGCGCCTTTGCGGGACGCGCGATGTGCTGCGCGTGCAGGCTGCCGCTGTTGTTTTCATGTTGTTTCCTTGCCACTTGTCTCGATGACTCCAATTGCACTTTCCCTATCGTTGCTGCAAGCCAACCGTTCCACCTCGCGCGCCGTTCGCGCGACCCGCAACCTGCGGGAGGGCGAAGTCCGATGAAAGCTGACTGGCTCTGGATCGGACAGGTCGCCATGGCGGCCATCGTCAACATCGCCTATGCGTTCGCGCTCGGGTCGGCGTTCTATGGCGCGTGGCTCGACAAGGACGGCCGCACGCCGGTCGCGCCCGCGCGCCTCGCATGGCTGCGCGCGCAACGCTCGCTGCGTGCCTCGGCGTTCGTACTCGTGGTGGCGCTCGTCATGTGGATGCTGTACGAGAGCGCCTCGGTCAGCGGCGAATCGTTGCCCAGCGCGTTCGGCGTGGTCGGCACCGTACTCTCGCAAACGCACGTTGGCCACGCATGGTCCGTCGCGTTCGCGGGGGCGCTCGTGCTGCTTGGCTGCGCATTCGCGGCCACGAGCGTGGCGCGCGACGGCGTGCTGTGGCTCGCGCTCGTCGC
>DATBXG010000033.1:0-3126 GCA_036514415.1 Paraburkholderia sp. | reverse complement strand
CGGCGATGTGCGCGAGCGACGTCGCCGCACCGCTTGCGGCCGCAACCTGCTCGCGCAGCGCGGGCAGCGCGGCGAAGGTGTCGCGCAGGCTGGAAAGATCGCGCGGGCGCGCGGACAGCAGCGCGAGCCGCCCGGTGATGCGCTCGACGTCGGCGATCTGGCGCAACGCGCTGCGCAAGGTGTCGACGCTCGCGTGCGGGGGCGCCTCGAGCAGCGCACCGATGGCTTGCTGGCGCAGTTGCGCGATTGCCGCTGCGCGCGGCGGGTGATGGAGCCAGTGACGCAGCAGGCGGCTGCCCATGGCCGTGCTGCAGGTGTCGAGCAGCGAGCAGAGCGTGGGCGATTCGGTGCCGCGCAGCGTTTCGGTGAGTTCGAGGTTACGGCGCGTAGCCGGATCGAGCCCGATGTATTCGGATTCGACCTCGACCTTGAGGCTGCGCACGTGGCGCAGTTGCTGGCCCTGCGTGGCCGCCGCATAAAGCAGCAGCGCGCCCGCTGCGCCGCACGCGCTCGTGAGCGTTTGCGCGCCGAAGCCGTCGAGGCCCGCCACGTCGAGCTGGTCGCACAGACGTTGCTTGCCAGAGCCGACGTCGAAGTGCCATGCGGGCACGCGCGTGAGCGCGCCGATACCGGCTGGCGGGGCCCACGCGGCTGTTTCCGCAGGCATTTCGGCGACGAGAATTTCGGCCGGCCGAATGCGTTCGAATGCCGTGGCGACCTGTTCCGGCGCGACTTCCGCGAGGCGCAGCGCGCCGCTCGCGAGATTGAGCCACGCGAGGCCGACGTTGACGGTCGCGCCGCGCCGGTTGTGACCGGGGCAGACAGCCATCAGGTAGACGTCGTTCTTGTCGGAAAGCAGGGCAGCGTCTGTCAGCGTGCCGGGCGTGACGACACGCACGACCTTGCGCTCGACCGGGCCCTTCGAGGTGGCCGGATCGCCGATCTGCTCGCAGATCGCCACCGACTCGCCCAGCTTCACGAGTTTCGCGAGATATTGCTCGACCGCGTGATGCGGCACGCCTGCCATCTTGATCGGATTGCCCGCCGAGGCGCCGCGCTGCGTAAGCGTGAGGTCGAGCAGGCGTGCGGCCTTCTCGGCGTCTTCGAAGAAGAGCTCGTAGAAGTCGCCCATCCGGTAGAACACGAGCGTGCCCGGGTGGTCGGCCTTGATGCGCAGGTACTGCTGCATCATGGGAGTGTGTTGCGCGATGTCGGCTGCGCCGGCGGTGTGTGTAGCCATCCTCGGTGTCTTGCTAAGGGTTCAGGGCGTGAGTTTAACGCGCGCCGATTGCATGTAAAGCCAGCCTTTCGGCTAATGTCATCGCAGGTGCTCCCGCAGGCGCTCCCGTCATTCGTCGACCCGTGCCTGGAGGTCCACGGTGCGCGCGTTTGCCGCACTGCGTCGCATGGCGAGCCAGATCATCGCGCCGACGAACACGCCGAACACGACGATGATTCGAGCATCGCGAAATCGGCGGCCGAATGGATGGGCGGCAGCGGATGGCGCGCAACGAAGCGGTCGGCGTAAGTCGAGACGAGCGCGTCACCCATCATCGTGCCGACGATGGTGGAGAGCACCGTGGCCGATTCGAGCCGCGCATTCGCGGCGACGAGTTTTTCGGCCGGCAGCAATTCAGTCAGGATTCCGTATTTTGCGGGCGAGTACGCAGCCGCGCCGAAACCGGCCACGCCATAGGCGATCATCGGATGCACACCCGCGATCATCAGCAGGCAGCCGCACGCCTTCAGCGCGTTCGAGACGAACATCACGTGGCGCTTTTGCAAGGCGTCGGCGAACGCGCCGACGAAAGGCGCGGGCAACATGTAGGAGATCGTGAAGGAGATCTGCAGGAGCGGCGTCACCCAGGCGGGCGACGAGATGACCGTGAGCAGCGCAATCGCCGCGATGAGGAGCGCCTTGTCGGCGAGCGACGACACGAACTGCACGGCGATGATCGCGTAAAAGCCTTTTTTCATCGGATGCGTGCGGGGTCCTCTTGCGGCGAAGCGGCAGCGGGCCAAACAAAAAAGCAGCCGAAGCCGCTTGATGCGCATGCGGGTTTCAGGGCGGACCTGGCGCGCACTTTGGCGGCGTCGCAGCGGCTCGAGGGGCATAGCCCGTCGTACGCCGCGACGCGCTTGGGCGCTTACGCCGCCTTGTTGACGCGCGTGTACTTCGAGAGGATCGGCACCATCTGCGCGTAGATCTTCGGGTTGCCCGCGACGATTTCGCCCACGTGCAGGAAGTCGGAGTCGCCCGTGTAGTTGCCGATCAGACCGCCGGCTTCCGTCACGAGCAGGGCGCCCGCTGCAACGTCCCAAGGATTGAGGCCTTGCTCGAAGAAGCCGTCCATGCGGCCCGCGGCGACGTTGGCCAGATCGAGCGCGGCGGCGCCCGGGCGGCGCAGGCCCGCGCACGCGCCGGTCATTTCGGCGAACAGCTCGCAGTAGCTGTCGAGGCCGTCCTTTTCGCGGAACGGGAAGCCGGTGCCGATCAGGCCGTCGGCGAGGCGGTCGCGGCGGCCCACGCGGATGCGGCGGTCGTTCAGGAACGCGCCGCGGCCACGGGAGGCGGTGAAGAGATCGTTGCGGGTCGGGTCATAGACCACGGCCTGCGTGACCATGCCCTTGTGCGCGAGCGCGACTGAGACGCAGTAGTACTGGAAGCCGTGGATGAAGTTGGTGGTGCCGTCGAGCGGGTCGATGATCCACTGGTACTCGGATTCGTTTTCCGATTCGCCCGACTCCTCGGCGAGGATGGCGTGGTCGGGGTAGGCCGTCTTGAGCGTTTCGATGATGGCGGCTTCGGCTGCCTTGTCGACTTCCGTGACGAAATCGTTGTGCTGCTTCTTCGCGACCTGCACGAGGTCGAGGTCGAGCGACGCGCGGTTGATGATCTGTCCGGCGCGGCGCGCGGCCTTGACAGCGATGTTGAGCATGGGATGCATGAGCCAGGATCCTTGTTGTCCGGCACTCGCGCTCGAATGGGCTCGAACGTGCGGCGCGCCGGTAGTGCAGAAGATAGAAGCGTCTAACGATTGGACAGGGCGCGGGCGTGGACAGCGCCTGCGGAACCTGTCCCGCCAACGGAGACGAATTGGATAAGAGCGGGGCGCGGCGGCGCTG
>DATBXG010000032.1:0-2245 GCA_036514415.1 Paraburkholderia sp. | reverse complement strand
AAGCCGGGCTTCGTGAACACGCCGATGACGGCCGGCCTCGCGCTGCCCGGCCCGCTCGTCGCCTCGCCCGAGCGCGTGGCGACGGACATCGTGCGCGCCGTGGAGCGCGGCAAGGACTCGATCTACACGCCGTGGTTCTGGGCCGAGATCATGCTCGTGATCCGCTCGCTGCCCGGCTTCGTGTTCAAGCGGATCTCGTTATGAGCAGCCCAGCCGTCGGCATGACGCTGAGCCGCACGCGGCTCGTGTTCTGGTACTCGGTGTTCGCCGCCATTTCGATCGGCGCGAATCTCGGCAGCCAGAGCCTCGCGTTTCACCTGTACCAGGGGGCTTTTGCGGTGCCCATTTCGGTGTGCGTCGGCACCGGGGTCGGGCTCGTCGTCAAGTATCTGCTCGACAAGGCCTGGATCTTTCGCTACGAGCATCGCAGCGTCGCGCACGGCATGCGCACGTTCGCGCTCTATGTGGCCATGGGGCTCGGCACGACCCTCGTGTTCTGGGTGGTCGAGTTCGGCGCGGACGCGCTCTTTCACAACGAAGCGGCGCGCCTCGCAGGCGGCGCGCTCGGACTGGTGCTCGGCTATGTCACGAAATACCACCTCGACAAGCGTTTCGTTTTTGCCTGAGCCATTGCGCGGCGCCCGGTGGTGCGTTGCCGCACAGAGCCCGCGCGCCGCCGTCGCTACGATGGGCTCACGCTCCGGACCGCGTGCGCGACGCGTTTGCGCCTCGCTCCGGCCAATGCATCAGCAGCTGGCGCCTCGCCTTTTTTCGCGCCGGCACGGAGAAAGTTAATGGCCACTCCCGCAGCCAACGCCGTCCCGCTTTGCGTGGACCTGGACGGGACGCTCACGCGCACCGATTTGCTGTTCGAAGCCTTCTTCGTCCTGTTCAAGCAGAACCCGCTGTCGATCTTTCTGTGCATCGCTTGGGCGCTGCGCGGACGCGCCTACCTGAAAGAGCAGATCGCCCAGCGCGTCAACCTCGACGTGGGTGTGCTGCCCTACAACACCGAACTGCTCGCCTGGTTGCGCAACGAGCGTTCGAATGGGCGCGACCTGTATCTGTGCACGGCCACCAACCAGCGTCTCGCTGCGCAGATCGCCGCGCACGTCGGCCTCTTCACCGGCGTGCTCGCGAGCACCGCCAGCAACAACCTGCTGGGCAAGAACAAGGCGCGGGCGCTCGTCGAGCAGTTCGGCGACCACGGCTTCGACTATTGCGGCGACGCGCGGGCCGACGTGCCCGTCTGGCGTCAGGCGCGGCAGGCGATCGTGGTGGGCGACAAGCACATCGCCGCCGCTGCGCGCAAGGCGAACACGGCCACCATCTTCTTCGAGGAAAAGCGCCAGTTGATCCCGCTCGTGCTCAAGGAAATGCGCGTGCATCAGTGGGTGAAGAACGTGCTGATCTTCGTGCCGCTGCTCACGGCGCACCGCTTCACGGACCTCGGGGCGCTCACCGCCGCCTGCATCGCCTTCGCATCGTTCAGCCTGCTCGCTTCGTCCGTGTACCTGCTCAACGACATGCTCGATCTCGACGCCGATCGCCGCCACGCGCGCAAGCGCAGCCGGCCGTTCGCATCGGGGCGGCTCACGCTGAAGTTCGGCATCGTGCTCACCATTGCGCTGCTCGCCGCCGGCGGTGGGCTCGCCGCGTTGCTGCCCTGGAAGTTCGGCGTGGTGCTGGCCGCGTATTTCGCGACCACGGTGGCCTACTCGTTCGCGCTCAAACGCATGACCCTTGTGGACGTGTTCACGCTCGCGTGCCTTTACACGGTGCGCGTGATCGCTGGCGGCACGGCGACCGGCATTCCCCTCTCGTACTGGCTGATCCTGTTCTGCGTGCCGATCTTCCTCTCGCTCGCGATGGTCAAGCGCTATGTCGAGCTCGACATGATCCTGCGCGAAGGCAAAGCCGAAGCGGCCGGCCGCGGCTACATCACGCAGGACATGTCGATCCTGCGCTCGTTCGGCACGGCTTCCGCCTATCTTGCCGTGCTCGTGCTCGCGCTTTACATGAACACGCCCGAAATGCGGCAGTTGTACCAGCACCCACAGGCACTGTGGGGAACCTTCGCGCTCACGCTCTACTGGGTGAGCCGGATCTGGATGTGCGCGTTTCGCGGCAACATGCACGACGACCCGATCGTCTTTGCGTTCAAGGATCGTGCGAGCCTCGCCGTGATCGCGGCTTGCGGGCTCAGCATGCTGCTGGCGATGTGAGCTCGCGCCCGCCCGCCACG
>DATBXG010000031.1:0-2654 GCA_036514415.1 Paraburkholderia sp. | reverse complement strand
GGGCGATAGAGCAGCGTGCGCAGCGAGAAGTGGCGCGTGCCCGAGCGCATGCGCAGCACGGCGAAGAACGAGTGGAACCAGCTGCGCATGCTGTCGACGGGCTTCGCTTCGCGCACTTGTTGCGTGAGCGCGCGGGTGCGGGCGGCATGGTGTCGCAGTGCGCGCACCATGTGACGGCGGGCGGGGCGTGCCGCTTTCAAGGCCGTGTGGGCGGCGTGGGTCATGCGTTGAGTATCGAAGAGGGTATGCATGGCGGTTGAGCAATCGGGTTCGAGGTGCGCCTTGCGCGACGCTTAGCGTCGAGCAGCAAACGTGCCTGTCTTCCAGGGCGTCACGATCTGGGTGGACGGGAGACGGGCCGCATGGCGCGGCGTAGGACGCGACGCGACGGATTCTTCTGTTGGAGCGCCTTGTGTGGCAAGGCGTTCACTGCGATCTGTCCGTGCGATGAGAATTCGGCGAAGTGATACAACATGCGCGACAGGCTACACGCGAATCGTGACCGCAGAAAGTCGGTTAATACCCGGCCCTGCGCGTCTTTGATGCACACGATCCCACCCTTTGTCCTCATCGCGGTGCGCGCGCGCCATTCGCGTGCGGCTCGATCTGCGGCGCGCATGGAGCCACCTCGTGTGAGAGCGTGGTCCTTCCCGCCGTGCCGGCACGCTTTACAATCGATGAGTCGGCGCGTGCCGACGCCGCAGCCTCGTCGTTTGACGAAGCGACGAACGCAGACTGTGGCCCTTGCTCGCATCGAGATCGCATAACGGAAGTCCCATGTCAGTCCAGTCAAAGAAAGAACAGGTGCAGGCGCTGCGCGAGCGCGGCTTCGTGGTCGTGCCGGGGCTCGTTTCGCCCGAGCGCTGCGAGGCGATCAAGCGGGTGGCCGGGGAGCAGTTGCACGCGGCTGCCGAGCCGCTCGAATTCGAAGCCGATTTGCGCTATCCCGGCGCGCCCGAGTCGAAGGACGCGCCCGGCGGCCATACGGTGCGGCGCCTGCTCGACGCGTACTCGCGCGACGCGCTGTATCGCGAATGGGCGACGTCGCCGGAAATCGCCGGATGGATGGAGCTGTATTTCGGCGAGGAGCCGGTCCTTTCGCGCGCGCATCACAACTGCATGATGACGAAGCACCCGCACTACGGCAGCCTCACGGGCTGGCACCGCGACGTGCGCTACTGGTCGTTCGAGCGCGACGACCTCGTTTCGGTCTGGCTCGCGCTCGGGCCGGAGAAGATGGAAAACGGCGGACTGTGGTTCGTGCCGGGCTCGCACGAAGCGCCGTTCACCTCGGAATGCTTCGACTCAGCGAAATTCTTCCGCGCGGACCTGCCGGAGAACAAGGCGTGGATCGACCGCGCCATCTCACCGACGCTCGCCGCCGGCGACGTCGTGTTCTTCCACTGCAACACGCTGCATTCGGCAGGACAGAACCAGAGCGATCAGGTGAAGTTTTCGCTCGTCTACACCTATCACGGCGCGAGCAACGTGCCGTTGCCGGGCACGCGCTCGGCGTCGAAGCCCGAGGTGAAGCTCTGAGTCGAAGCGCGGTCGGCCGCGCGCCGGGCGTGTCCCTCGCGCGCGGCTGCGTGGCGCCTAGCGCCGCCGCCCCGACATCGTAAGCACGGTGATGCCCGCGAGCGTCGCGGCGATGCCGCCCCCGATCAGCAGGATCGTGCGGTTGGTGGGCGCGCCGGTGAAGAGGCGCGACATGTCGTTCGCGAATGAATGAAGCGACTGGCCGCCGAAGTACAACAGGACGACGCCACAGGCGATGAGCGCGATCGAAACCGCTTTAGCCATGAACAACCTCTCGCAAGGGATGGACGCCGCAGTGTAGGCGAGTGGCCGCAGCGCGTCCACGGTGTGTGTTTTTTTTCGGCCTCGTACGTCTTTCCCGCGCACGTCCCGCATAGTGGGTATCTGCGGAACAAGGGCGGATTGGCTAACATAGCTGCCTCACGGGAGCGGCGCGCCGCAAGGCGCTCCGCACACCCTTCACTCACTACCCGTTTTTGCCGAGGATTCAGACCATGGCTTACGAAGCAGCCTCAGAACGCTATTCGGACATGCAGTACCGTTTTTGCGGCAAGTCGGGGCTCAAGCTGCCCGCGCTGTCGCTCGGTCTGTGGCACAACTTCGGCGACACCACGCCGATCTCGACCCAGCGCGATATCCTGCGCACCGCGTTCGATCTGGGCATCACGCACTTCGACCTCGCGAACAACTACGGGCCGCCGTATGGCAGCGCCGAAACCAACTTCGGCCGCATTTTCAAGGACGATTTCCGTCCGTACCGCGACGAACTGCTGATCTCCTCGAAGGCCGGCTGGGACATGTGGCCGGGCCCGTACGGCCAGGGCGGCGGCTCGCGCAAGTATGTGCTCGCGAGTCTCGATCAGAGCCTGCAGCGCATGGGCCTCGACTACGTCGACATCTTCTATTCGCACCGCTTCGACGTGGATACGCCGCTCGAGGAAACCGCGGGCGCGCTCGCCACGGCCGTGCAGCAGGGCAAGGCGCTCTATGTGGGCATCTAGTCGTATTCGCCCGCCAAGACGCGTGAAATGGCCAGGCTGCTCGCCGAACACAAGGTGCCGCTGCTGATCCATCAGCCCTCGTACAACCTGCTCAACCGCTGGATCGAGCACGAC
>DATBXG010000030.1:0-2982 GCA_036514415.1 Paraburkholderia sp. | reverse complement strand
CTTACGCCCAGGGTTCATCCCCATGATCTGCTAGAATATTCCGCTTTGCAGCCATCTCCGTTTGCTCCGGCCGTTTCGCGTCTCCTGGCGCCGCATGTGCGCCTGAGCGGGCGATTTGCCGAGCTTCCGGACCCCCGCGCTGCTGTGTGCGCCCGCTGTTTGCGCTGTTCGCGACCTGCGCCGCCCACGCCGCTTTTTGCACACTTCCGGACTCGACATGACGACCTCGTCCTCCGCCTCCCCCGCTACCACCCAGTTGATGGCCAACGCCATTCGTGCGCTGTCCATGGACGCCGTTCAGCAAGCAAACTCCGGTCACCCCGGCATGCCCATGGGCATGGCCGAGATCGCCGTTGCGCTGTGGTCGCGCCATCTGCGCCATAACCCGACGAACCCGCTCTGGAGCGACCGCGATCGCTTCGTGCTGTCGAACGGCCACGGCTCGATGCTGCTGTACTCGCTGCTGCACCTGACGGGCTACGACCTGCCGATGGCGGAACTGAAGAACTTCCGCCAACTGCACTCGAAAACGCCGGGTCACCCCGAGTTCGGCATCACGCCGGGCGTCGAGACGACCACGGGCCCGCTCGGCCAGGGTCTGGCGAACTCGGTCGGCATGGCGCTGGCCGAAGCGCTGCTCGCAGCGGAATTCAACAAGGCCGACGCAAAGATCGTCGATCACCACACGTATGTGTTCCTCGGCGACGGCTGCCTGATGGAAGGCATCTCGCACGAAGCCTGCTCGCTCGCCGGCACGCTCAAGCTGAACAAGCTGATCGCGCTGTACGACGACAACGGCATCTCGATCGACGGCGACGTGGTCAACTGGTTCCACGACAACACGCCGGAGCGCTTCGAAGCCTACGGCTGGAACGTGATCCCGCACGTCGACGGCCATGACGTGGACGCAGTCGACGCGGCCATCCAGAAGGCCAAGGCCTCGGACAAGCCCACGCTGATCTGCTGCAAGACCATCATCGGCAAGGGCGCGCCCACCAAGCAGGGCGGCCACGACGTGCACGGCGCGGCGCTCGGCGCGGAAGAAATCGCCAAGTGGCGCGAAACCGCTGGCTGGAAGTGGGAGCCGTTCACGCTGCCGCAGGAAGTCTACGCAGACTGGGACGCGAAGGCCGCCGGCGCGAAGTTCGAAGCCGCATGGAACGAGCAGTTCGCCGCGTACAAGTCGAAGTACCCGGCCGAAGCCGCCGAATTCGAGCGCCGCATGGCCCACCAGCTGCCGGCCGACTGGGCGCAGAAGGCCGCCGCAATCGTCGCCGGCGCGGATTCGCGCAAGGAAACCGTCGCCACCCGCAAGGCATCGCAGCAGGCCATCGAAGGCCTCGCCGCCGCGCTACCCGAACTGCTCGGCGGCTCGGCCGACCTGACCGGCTCGAACCTCACCAACTGGAAGGCCTCGAAGCCCGTGCGCGCGGCCAGGGAAGGCGAGAGCGGCATCCACTGGGGCAACCACGTCAATTACGGCGTGCGCGAGTTCGGCATGAGCGCGGCGCTCAACGGCCTGAACCTGCACGGCGGCTACAAGGCGTTCGGCGGCACGTTCCTCACGTTCTCCGACTACAGCCGCAATGCGCTGCGCGTGGCCGCGCTGATGAAGTGCCCGTCGATCTTCGTGTTCACGCACGACTCGATCGGCCTGGGTGAAGACGGCCCGACGCACCAGTCGATCGAACACGTCGCGAGCCTGCGTCTGATCCCGAACATGACGCTCTGGCGCCCGGCCGACACCGTGGAAACTGCGGTGGCCTGGACCGAGTCGATCGCGCATCACGGCCCGTCGAGCCTGATCTTCAGCCGCCAGAACCTGCAGTTCAACGAGCGCACGGATGCACAGATCGCCAACATCGCCAAGGGCGGCTACGTGCTCAAGGACTGGAACGACGAGATCCCGAGCCGCAAGATCATCCTCATCGCCACGGGTTCGGAAGTCGAACTGGCGATGAAGGCCGTTGAAGCGCTGCAGCGCGAAGGCATCGGCGCCCGTGTCGTATCGATGCCGTCGACCAACGTGTTCGACATGCAGGACGCCGAATACCGCGAGCGCGTGCTGCCCAAGGGCGTGCGCCGCGTCGCGATCGAAGCCGGTGTGACCGACTTCTGGCGCAAGTACGTGGGCCTCGAAGGCGGCGTGGTCGGCATCGACACGTTCGGCGAATCGGCCCCGGCTGGCGTGCTGTTCAAGCACTTCGGCTTCACGGTCGATCATGTCGTCGCGGCGGCCAGGGCCGCGCTCGACAACTAGGCATGCGTAACGGGCCCGCCTGATCGGCAAGATCTGGCGGGCCCGCTGCCTTGAGCGTCGCGCAGCGCCGCCCCAGCGCGCGAAGACGCCAGTGCAGCACTGGTTTCAGAATTTTTCAGCCCTCAGGAGATAAACCATGACCATTCGCGTCGCTATCAATGGCTACGGCCGCATCGGCCGTAACACGCTTCGCGCGTTCTACGAGAACGGCAAGAAGCACGACATCCAGATCGTTGCGATCAACGACCTGGGTGACGCGAAGACCAACGCGCATCTGACGCAATACGACACGGCACACGGCAAGTTCCCGGGCGAAGTCACGGTGGACGGCGACTACCTCGTCGTGAACGGCGACAAGATCCGCGTGCTGGCCAACCGCAACCCGGCCGAACTGCCGTGGGGCGAGCTGGGCGTCGACGTCGTGATGGAATGCACGGGCTTCTTCACGACCAAGGAAAAGGCGAGCGCCCACCTCAAGGGCGGCGCGAAGAAGGTCATCATCTCGGCGCCCGGCGGCAAGGACGTCGACGCGACCGTCGTCTACGGCGTGAACCACAACGTGCTGAAGGCCGAGCACACGGTCATCTCGAACGCCTCGTGCACGACCAACTGCCTCGCACCGCTCGTCAAGCCGCTGAACGACAAGATCGGTCTGGTGAACGGTCTGATGACCACGATCCACGCATACACGAACGATCAGGTTCTGACCGACGTGTATCACG
>DATBXG010000029.1:0-7068 GCA_036514415.1 Paraburkholderia sp. | reverse complement strand
GATGGCGCACGCCATTCGCACCTCGGCGGACAACCGCTATGCGTTCGCCTCGGTGCTCGGCGCCGACGCATGGCTGCGCCTGAAGTTCGACGCCGCGACGGGCGCGCTGACCGAAGACGCCACGCCCGCCTACTCGCTGCCGAAGGCGTCCGGCCCGCGCCACTTCCAGTTTTCGGCGGATCAGCGCTTCGTCTATCTGATTGACGAACTCGACGGCAAGCTGCACGCGCTCGCGTTCAACGCCGCGAACGACACGGTCAAGCCGATTCAGACGATCTCGATCCTGCCCGCCGACTTCTCGGGCGACAAGCCGTGGGGCGCCGACGTGCATCTCACGCCCGATGGCCGTCTTCTGTATGTCTCGGAGCGCACGTCCAGCACGCTGGGCGCGTATCGCGTGAACCAGGAGACGGGCAAGCTCACGCGCATCGGCACGTATGCCACGGAAAAGCAGCCGCGCGGCTTCAATATCGATCCTTCGGGCCAGTATCTCTTCGCCGTGGGCCAGCTCTCGCCCACGCTGAGCGCGTACCGCATCGACGCGAAGAGCGGCGCGCTCCATGAACTCGGCAAGTACCCGGTGGGCAAGGGCGCGAACTGGATCGAAGTGGTGGATTTCGACGGTTCGAACAACTAAACGATGGGCGACTTCGGTCGCTTCGTTGCGGGCGGTTCCCGGTCGCGAGGGTCATCGCCGTCGGAGTGTTGCGCGTTTCGGCTCGCATTCGGCGGCAGCGCGCTGGCTGCTGGTCACTCCGCCTCGATACGATCCGTATCACGCGCATTCGCCGCTACAGGCGAATCTCCACGCGCCCCATCCACGCCACGCACGGCCCGGCTGCCCGCAAAGCACACGGCGAGCGTGGCGAGCACGAGCACGCCGAGCGCGAGCTGCAACCCGACGAGGCCCGCGCCAAAGCCGATGATCGGCGGCCCCACGAGAAATCCCGCGTACCCGGCGGTAGCCGCCATCGACACGCCTGTGACTGGCGGATCGGTCGTGCGCCCGGCCGCGCTGAAGATCACCGGCACGACATTGGCAAGTCCGATGCCGACGCAGATGAAACCGACCACCGCGGTAGCCAGCGCCGGCGCAGCGAGCACGGCCGCGAGCCCCGCCGCCGATAGCAGGCCTCCCAGCGCGACCACGCGCACCGCGCCCAGCCGCCGCACGAACGCGTCGCCCACCACGCGGCACGCCGCCATGGCGAACGCGAACGCCGTATAGCCAATGCCCGCGCTATCCGCGTGCGCGGGCAACGCAGAACGCAGATACACAGCGCTCCAGTCGGCAATGGCGCCCTCGGTCATCATGCAAAGGAACGCGAGCGCAGCGAGCTTCACGACGCCCGCCTGCGGCAGCGCGAAGCCGCCGCCCGGCGCAGCCTCGGGGCGCGCCCCGACATCGCGCAGCGAGAACAGGGCCGCGCCGACGATCAGCGCGGCGATGGGAATGGCGGGCAGCGCGAGACCGCTCAGGACACCGAAGCCTGCCTTCTGCAGCACCGTGCCGGCGGCTGCGCCCGCCAGACCGCCCGCGCTCCACGCCGCGTGGAACGACGACATGATCGGTGCGCTCCATACTTTTTCAATGGCGCTCGCGTGCCCGTTCATGGAAACGTCGAGCGCGCCATTGAGCGCGCCGAGCAGCAGCAGAGACGCACACAGCAGCGGCGCGTTGGGCGCGAGCGCAGGCAACGCAAACGCGGCGACGAACAGCACGCCGAGCAGCGCGGTCGCGCGGCCGCTGCCGAATCTCGGCGCGAGCCGCCCGGCAAGCGGCATGGCGACGATGGCGCCGAGCGCGAAGGCAAAAAGCGCGACGCCGAGCAGGGAGTCGCGGAGGAGCAGTTTGTCCTTCACGCGCGGCACTTCGACGGCCCACGCGCCAATGCCGAAACCGTTCGCCAGAAAGACAGCCGTGGTGGCGTAGCGTTCGCGTACGGGTTTCATCGCGCCACCGTCACGTCGCCGCATGCGGCTTTCAGCTGCTTCAGATGGGGCTTGGGCACGTCGGCGTCGACGACCAGATAGTCGAGCGAGGCGCACGGCGCGATGACGAAGGGCGCGGACGTCATGAGCTTTTCGGTGGTGACCGCCGCCGCGATCTGGCCGCTCGCGGCAACCATGGCGCGCTTCAGTTCGGCATCCTCAGCATCGAAGGCGGCGATGCCTTCGGAGGGATCGAGCGCGCACGCGCCGAGAAAGCACAGATCGGCCTTGATCTGCTGGATCTGCACGAGCGCCGTAGCGCCCAGCGCGCCGGCGGCCTGCGCGCTCACGCGCCCGCCGATCAGGATCACTTCGATGCCGGAACGCTCGAGCAGGCGCACACAAGCCTGCGGCGAAGTCGTCACGACCGTGAGGCCCGCGTTTTCGGGCAGCGCCGCCGCGATCTCGACGTTGGTGGAGCCCGCGTCGAGCAGAATGACCTGATTGGGCTTGACGAGCGCCGCAGCGGCGCGCGCGAGGCGCGCCTTGGCCGGGATTTGCTCGCGCATGCGCACAGAGGCGGGCTTGTTGGCGGGCGAGGTGAGCAGCGCGCCGCCGTACACGCGCTTGCAGTGCCCCGCCTCGGCCAGGTCGCGCAAATGGCGGCGGATCGTGTGCTCCGAGGTGTCGAGTTGCGTCGCGAGTTCGGTGGCGAGCACGCGGCCCTTGGCGCGAAGCTTTTCGAGGATCAGGCGCTCGCGCTCATCGGGGAGGAGGCCTTCTATGGCCTCCTGGCGTGTTCGTTGCATGGCTTTCGGCTCCTGCTCGTTCACTGAATCGATCAAAAACGAGCATAAAGTATCGTAAACGGGCAGCGCTTGCAACAGGGCGCAACAGGGGGCAAAACGTACGTGGCGCAGCCGGTTCAGGGCAGCGAATAGCGCGAATACGTCTCGATCGGCACCAGCGCCTGCGCAGGCGGCTTGCCGCCCGCAACGGCGTTGCGCATCTGCTCGACGGCCGTGCGCAGCAGCAGACGCAGGTCTTGCGAGAGCAGGTAGTCGATCACGTCGGCGCGCAACAGCGGCTCCGTCACGGCGTTCACCTCGTGCGTCACATAGAGCGTGCGGCCCGCGAGCCCGCGCTCGCGCAGCGCTGCCGCAAGTCCCTCGTTGCCGCCCGCCACGTTGTAGACGCCGTCGAGCGCGCCGTGCATCTCCATGCAGCGCCGCGTGGCCTCGTAGGTCGCCGCGCCCGAGTCGGCGCCCTTGATCACCTCGACCAGATTGACGTGGGGAAAGCGCTGGCGCAGCAGCGAGCGAAAGCCGATCTCGCGGTCTTCGTGGCAGGAGTACGAGAACGTTGCGACCACAACGGCCACGGAAGGCGAGGGCCGCCCCTCCAGGTGCCGGCCTACCAGGAACGCGGCGGACTGGCCCGCGGCGCGGTTGTTCACGCCCACGTAGGTGTGGCGCGCATCGGCGTCGACGTCGGTGATGAGCGTGACCACGCCAAGCCCGCGCGCCATGCATTCGCGCAGCGCCGACGTGATGGGCGGCGTGTTCGTGCAGATGATGCCGATGGCGTCCGCAGCCGCTTGTGTGCCTCGCGCCGCTTGTGCCCCTTGCGCGGCCTCGCGCACGCGCAGCGCGACATCCTCGTCGCTGGCGCCCACGCAATTGACGATGTCGAGCGTCACGCCCCCTGCGGCGAACTCGGCTTCGAGGCTCGCCGCCGTGCGCGTGAGCTCTGCGGTGAAGGCGTCGCCGGCCTGCAGCAGGAGGCGCACACGCAACGCGCGGGAGGGCGCACGCGACGCTACTGGCAACGTTTCGTCGTCGCCCGCGCCCAACTGCCTGAGCGCCGCTTCCACGGCGCTGCGCGTGCGCGGGTGCACGCCGGGCCGGTCGTTGAGCGCCCGGTCGATGGTCGCGCGGCTCAACTGCGTGAGTTCCATGAGTTGTTTGAGCGTGGGGCGCGTTTTCATCGGGTCTCCGCAGCAGGTGGGTGCATGCTCATTGTGACTCAAAATGAGTCATTAGTCGCGCATATTTAAACTATATCTCCACGTGGAGAACGTTTTCGCACCGATGTGAATTAGGTGAAAACCCTTTAATGCTCAGAATGAGTCACATTAGGCTTTGACCGAGGATCATTTAGAGCATGTAATTCGACTCAAGGATGAGCGCAATCAATGCAGCGTTCAACGTCATGCACAGGAGTTCGATTCATGTCCGCACAGCAAGGCTTGCCGCAGGTCATCACGATGGACGACTGGTATCGCTGTCCGCTTGACCGCAAGGTGCTCAAGGAGGTCACGCGGCGCAACGACCGGGTTGCGCTGATGTATTTCGGCGGCTTCATGGCGCTCGTGCTCGCCACCGGCGCGCTCGCCTGGTTTTCGTTGGGCACGCTCTGGTGCATTCCGGCCTTCCTGCTCTACGGCACGATCTACGCGTTCGCCGAGGCGATGGAGCACGAGTTGCGTCACCGCACGCCGTTCAGGAGCGAGTGGCTCAACGAAACCGTGCACTGGGTCATCTGCTTCATGACCTGGCGCGAGCAGATCTACAGCCGCTGGTCGCACGCGCAGCATCACACCTATACGCATCTCACGGCCACCGTTCCCGCCGACGTTGAAATCGCCGTCAAACGGCCGCCCAGTTACCTCAAGCTCGCCACCGACTTCCTGCGCGTTTCGCACGGCATTCATCATCTCGGCAACATCGCGCTGCACAGCCTCGGCATCGTCACGCGGAGCGCGAAGGCCGTTGTGCCGGTGGTCGAATATCGCGCGATGTGCCGCAATTCACGGGTGATTCTTGCGCTTTATGTGGGCGTGGGCGTGTGGGCCGTCGTCGCGCACAGCTGGTTGCCGGTGGTGTTCCTGCTGCTGCCTCGCGCATACGGCGCCTGGCTGCATGAACTGCTGGCCATAACGCAGCACACCGGCCTGCGCGAGAACGAACTCGATCACCGATTCTCCACGCGCACGCTGCGTCTGAACCCCGTGCTGCAGTTCCTCTACTGGAACATGAATTACCACGTCGAACATCATATGTTTCCCAACGTGCCGTTTCATGCGCTGCCGAAGCTGCGCAAGGCGATCGAGGCCGACCTGCCGCCCGCCTATGACGGCTTGTTCAGCGCGTGGGGAGAGATCGTGCACGTGCTGCACATGCAGCGCCGCGATCCGGATTTCATGATCACGCCGCCGGTGCCCGGCAAAACAGCAAATGTGGTGCGCGAGGCCGCCGGGTCAAACGCTCTCGCCGCCGACGCGCATTGACGATTCGGCTAACTGACCAATTTCCCGAAACATGAAAATGGGGGAGACGACCATGAACATCCTGCAATGGCACGAAGTGTGCGCGAGCGACGAACTCGAGGAAGAGGACGTGATGGAGTTCGAGCACGAAGGCGAACTCTACGCGATCTATCACACGCCCACGGGCTACTACGCTTCCGCCGGCGTCTGCACCCACGAAACGGCGCGTCTCGCGCAAGGTCTCGTGTTCGGCGACATCATCGAATGTCCGATGCATATGGGGCGCTTTCATATTCCCTCGGGGGCGGCCAAAGGTGCGCCGGTCTGCGTGAATCTCGCGACTCATCCGGTCAAGCTGGAAAGCGGCACGATCTATATTGGCTTGGCCGCAGAGTGATCAGGTATCCATAGCATTGACGAAAGACCATAACGAAACAACCCAGGAGACATCCGTGAACGTTCCCTTCATGAAAGTGCTGCCGCTAGCGGCCACGGTGATCGCGCTCGCGCTGAGCCCGGTGGCGCACGCGGACCCGGTCGCGCATTTCGACTTCATCTCGCATGCGCCCGATTCGGATGCGTGGTGGAACACGGTGAAGAACGGCATCAAGCAGGCCGATGCGGATTTCAACGTCCAGACCGACTACCGCAACCCGCCCAACGGCGATATCGCCGACATGGTGCAACTCGTGAACCAGGCGGCGGCGCGCAATTACGACGGCGTGGTCACGACCATTGCGGACTTCGATCTGCTCAAGGGCGCCGTGTCGCGCCTGAAAGCGAAGAACATTCCCTTCATCACCGCGAATACCGGGACGGAGCAGCAAAGCGCGGAGCTGGGCGCGCTCATGCACGTGGGCCAGCCCGAATATCTCGCGGGCAAGGAGGCGGGCTTGCGCGCGAAGGCGGACGGCGTGAAGACCTTCCTGTGCGTGAACCACTACGCCACGAATCCGCTCTCGTTCGAACGCTGCCGCGGTTTTGCCGACGCCATTGGCGCTAACATGAAGAACTCGGTGCTCGATGCCGGCACCGATCCCACGGGCATCGAATCGAAGGTGAGCGCGTATCTGCGCAATCATCCGGATACGCAGGCCGTGCTCACGCTAGGTCCGACCTCGGCCGATCCGACGATACGCGCGGTGAAGAGTCTCGGCCTTGCGGGCAAGATCTGGTTTGCGACCTTCGATATCGACACCGACGTAGCGAAGGGCATCAAGGACGGCACGATCAAGTTCTGCACCGATCAGCAGCCTTATTTGCAGGGGTATATTCCGGTTGCCCTGCTGGCGATCATGCGTCAGAACCACAATACGGATGTGTTGCAGGCGCGCACCGCGCTCGAAAAGAACGCGAAATTCCAGCAGCGCCTGAAGGACTACGGGCTCAAGCCTGTGTATGAGGCGCGCAATATCAGCTCGGGGCCGGGCTTCATCACGCCGCAGAATATTCAGCAGGTGTCCGCGCTCGCGGGGCAGTATCGTTGAGCGCGCAAGGAGTCAGCATGAGCCAGGGCGATGCAATGGTGGTGATTGGCGGCGGCCAGTGCGGCGCGCGCGCCGTACAGGTCCTGCGCGAGGGCGGCTGGGAAGGGGCGATCACGCTGATCGCCGATGAAGCCGGGCGGCCGTACGAGCGGCCGCCGCTCTCGAAGGCCGTGCTGCTGGGCGATCGCACGCCGGAGCAAGGCGCAATACACCGTGAAGCGTTTTATCGCGAGCAGCGCGTCGATCTGCGCGACGGTTGCGGTGCGAGCGTAATCGATCGCAGCGCTCATACGGTGACGCTCGCGAACGGCGAGACGCTTGCCTACCGGCGTCTGCTGATCGCAACCGGCGCGGAGCCCCGCCGCATGAGCGTGCCCGGCG
>DATBXG010000028.1:0-2069 GCA_036514415.1 Paraburkholderia sp. | reverse complement strand
TACCCGAGTCGCGACGCGCTCTACGTCATGAACGTGCACGGCCGCTGGACCGATCCCGCTGACGACGCCCGCTGCGTCGCCTGGGCGCGCGACTTCTTCGAAGCTTCCGCGCCGTATGCGCTCGGCAGCGTCTACGTGAACTTCCTCACTGACGACGAACGCACGCGCGTCGAGGCGGCCTATGGTCCAAACATGGGCCGTCTCGTCGCCGTCAAGACGCGTTACGACCCGCACAACCTTTTCCGCCACAACCAGAACATCCGGCCCGAAGGGTCGGCCGAGGGGAGCCAGTAATCCGCGTTCCGATGTCATCGTAAGGGGAATCGTCATGTCGACTTATGTGGTGCTTGCGCAGTTCACCGACCAAGGCATCCGTGCTGTCAAAAACAGCGCGCAACGGGCCGGTCAGGCAGCGGAACTCGCCAAGACTTTCGGCTGTGAAATGAAGCAGATCTACTGGACGCTCGGCAAATACGACATCGTCACGGTCATCGAAGCGCCCGACGAGCAAAGCTTCATGGCGTTCGGCCTCGCACTCGGGTCGCTCGGCAATATCCGCACGCAAACGCTGCGCGCCTTGAGTAAGGACGAGTTCACCGCGGTTCTCGGCAAGCTCAATTAAAGAGAGCCAGCGCGCGGCACCTGGGCCGGTGCCGCGCCGCCGCCCACCATTCTTCATACGTATTCTCCGCATGCGCGGGGCATTTCCCCACCAGATCGGGGAGGCAGTTCCCTGCCCGAACACACCATGGCACGCGAGCAACCTTCCGGGAAGCGGCACTGAGCGAGCGAAGTCTTTCTTTTTCGCAAACGTTTGCCGCCCGGGTATCAAGTCGGCGCGCGCGAGGCCGAAAACGCGTACATCGCCACGAATTTTTGGAGACCCGGACGTGACGCGCGTTTTGCTTCTACTTGCCGTAATGGTTATGACAGGCTGCGCGCAACTGCAGCCGCCCACCACGGCACAAACCGGGAAACCCGCCGTATCGAACGTCATCATGAAGTTCGACATTCCCGCCGACGCGCTGGGCGCCCACGACCCGCAATTGAGCGCGGTGCTCGCCAAGGCGGGCGCGCTCGCCGCCGCGCAGAAGCAGCCCACCGTGATCCGCGTGACGGCGCTCGGCCAGGACCTCAAGTACATCAACCAGGCGATCTGGCGGGGCGTGCCCGCGCAAGGGCCCAAGCCCACGCTCGAAAACCTGACGGCTGGTGCGAACCAGACGTACAGCGTCTCGATCGAGCCGTTGCATGCGGGGAGCTGACACGATGCGTCCGATCGTTTTCGCCGCCGCACTCGGCTTCTGTGGCGCCGCCTGGGCGGGCCAACCCGCCGCCAGCGCGCCTGCGACCGGGGTTGCCACCGTCGTTGCCGCTGCCGCGACGCCCGCGTCCGACAAGGTTTATCCGCCGCTGCCCACGCTCGCCATGCTGCCGCCCGCCACCGGCGACGACGATGAGCTTCCCGCGCCGCATTCGTCCTCGCACAACAAGAAGAAGGTGCGTCAGCGCGATTGCCACTGCGCCATGCCCACGCCGCGCCTCGTTGTCTCCGACACTTCGCGCGCCTATCTCAAGGACATCGAGCAGCAACTCGATTCCGCTCTCGCGCAGTGACGTCGCGCATTGACGCCCAACCCGGAGCTTCGACCCATGCTGCAGAAGACCAACGCCCTGCGCCAGTTACGATCGCGCGTCATCCGTGCGCGGATCGCGTTCTTGAGCCTCGCGGCGCTCGGCGCAACGGCCGCGCACGCCGCGCCTCCCGCCAGCGAATGCTTCGAAAAGGCCGGCGCCTACCAGGGCGTGAATCCGCTCGTGCTGCGCGCAGTCGCGTGGCGCGAATCGAAAGGCGACGCGGCGGCCATCAATCACAATGCGAACGGCTCGATCGACGTCGGGCAAGCGCAGATCAACTCGATCCACTTTTCGGAGCTGTCGCGCGAGGGCATTCCGCACGGCGCCCTCACGGACCCGTGCGTGAATATCTTCGTGGCCGCCTGGCTGCTCAAGCAAAAGATGGTGCGATACGGCAACACGTGGCGCGCCATCGGCGCGTACCACTCGGA